>NZ_JAXFPY010000060.1:0-2353 GCF_034179385.1 Anaeroplasma sp. | reverse complement strand
AAAAGCGAAAGAAATTGTAAATTAAGTTATGAAGAAAGTGCTAAAGATGTTTATGAATTTATAAAGAAAATAAATATAGACCGACCATATTTACTAGGGTGCAGTGGTGGAGCAACTGTTGCAATAAATGTAGCAATTAATTATCCAGATAGTATATCAAAATTAATTTGTTGTAGTGGGGTAGCTAGAAAAGGTATTATTGAAAAACCACTATATGCAAAAATAATGGAAAAAATTCCATACTATCCTGGCAAGAAAGCAAATGAAATGTTTGAAAAATTAAATAATAATATGAAAACATTGAATAAAGAAGATTTTGAAAAAATAAATGTGCCTACTTTAATTGTAAATGGAGGAAGTAAAGATATAGTTCCTATAAGCGAGGCAAAATATATTTCTGATAATATTAAAAATTCAGAGTTATTGATATTAGATAATGAAGGACATTTTAGTTATATGATAAATTGTAAATGGTATAATAAATTAAGAGAGTTTTTAGAAAAATAAATTCGAATTTAACGGAGGCAAACGGATGCAGGAAACATTTGTTGTTAATCAAAAGAAATATACGGTTATTCGGTTATTAGGACACGGCAAAGGCGGGTATTCCTATTTGGTAGAAAGGAATGGATGCCAATATGTGTTGAAACAGATTCACCACGAGCCATGTGATTATTATACCTTTGGAAACAAAATTGAAGCAGAAATCAACGATTATAACAGACTGTTGCATACTGGAATCCGATTGCCTCAAATGTTGGATGTTGATATCGAAAACGAAAGAATTGTTAAAGAATATATCGATGGGCCAACGATATACGAATTAGTGAAAGATGATATTATGGATGATTCATACATCGTACAAGTTCGAAAAATGGCACAGATGGTTTATTCTGCTGGACTAAATATAGATTTCTTTCCGACAAATTTCGTGGTTGCGAATGGGACTATTTTTTATATCGATTATGAATGCAATCCATACATGGATGAATGGAATTTTGAAAATTGGGGCATTAAATATTGGTCTAAAACAAAAGATTTCATTGAATATATGAAAAAGCATTAAACCAACCAAATTCCAATTTATCAAAGGAAGTGATTAGATGAAGCAATTGGTCATATACGTGCATGGCAAAGGAGGAAGCATAGAGGAAGCAGATCATTATCGATCTTTATTTTCCGGATTTGATGTTATTGGCTTTGATTATAAATCGCAAAATCCATGGCAAGCCCAAAAAGAGTTTTCTATTTTCTATGATAAATTTGCAAAAAGATATGATTCTGTAATTTTGATAGCAAATAGTATAGGCGCTTTTTTCTCAATGAATGGTTTTGCAGATAAAAATATCACTAAAGCCTTCTTTATTTCACCTATTGTTAATATGGAAAAACTAATAATAAATATGATGAATTGGTCGAATATTACAGAAGAGGAACTATATAATAAAAAAGAAATAATTACAGATTTTGGAGAAACATTATCTTGGGAATATCTTTGCTATGTCCGAAAACATCCGATTAAATGGAATATTCCTACATATATTTTATATGGTGAAAATGACAATTTAACCTCTAAAGAAACCATATCTAAATTTTCAGAACAAGTCTGTGCTACTCTTACTATAATGGAGGATGGAGAGCACTGGTTTCATACAGATTTACAGAAGAAATTTCTTGATAATTGGATTATGAAGTTAATTTGATAAATTTCAATTTAATTTGCTGCATTCTACAACAAATCAGGGTGTTTTCAAAAAAGAAATGTTCATAAAAAAACGATAGATTTATTAAAATAAATAGTAGTTTTTTTAAAGTAGATAGTATTATTAGAGCTTAGATTTTAAAATTTCATAAGTCTTATTGCTATCTTTGTGGGTTATGTGGAAAGAATCAATATTTAATTATTATTTGTGTTTTTTAGAAATGTGTATGTATATTTACGGCTTAATGAGTTAATAATAGAGTTATAGTAATTATAAATGATATAGCTTTGCACTCACAAATAATAATTTTGGTAGAAATAGTAAATCAACTATCTTGAAATTGATTGGGTGAATAATATAATTATGATTGATTGAATTAATGGATATAATTTGTTAAAATGCAGTTGAAGGAAATTATACAGGCATTATTTGAATTATGAATCTATATGATTAGAAATTGTTTGCTGATAAGAAAGAATTTACAGGGGATATGTTATTAGAAGAAAGGATGTCTAATAATTGTTGTTAACCAATATTATTGGTTAGATAGGAGGTAAATTTATGAAATTATTTATTTGTCAGCATTGTGGCAATATTGCTGAAATGATTAAAGACAGTCAGGTTAATCCACACTGTTGTGGTGAAAAGAT
>NZ_JAXFPY010000058.1:0-3239 GCF_034179385.1 Anaeroplasma sp. | reverse complement strand
TGTACGGTTGCATTCGAATAGTTCTTCCACCACGCATACGTTGCTGTTGTGAAGGTTAGTGCGGTACATGTTAGTGCACATACGCCCATGATCGTTTTTCTTAAGAGCTTCATAATACCTCCTTTACTTTTTATTTCAGCTATGCTGATTTTGACATGGGGAGTTCATGTCATTTATTTAAATAGCCTTTGGCTATCTAAAGCAAATTTAATTTAAGCTTCTCGAAGGTTAAACTCAAGTCCACACTTTAGCTTTGCGCCTTCAACGGTAGTGCCGATTAGGTAATCTGCATCCCAGCCCTCAAGCCAAATGTAAACGGTAATATGTAGTGTATCTTGAGTAGTGAATGAACCAACTCTTTGGCCATTCCAATTCCCTTCTGCGTCTTTAGTACCATAATTCGATTTGGTATTAAATGCTTCGCCATCTTTTGCTCCTTGAACATTCTTTAGCTTGTTATCACTCGTATCTAATTTATCCTCTACAAGTGTACCATTGCTAAATGGATATCTAGGGAACAATACATTATAATAATTTATCATGATAGATGAATAAGGATCGTGTTTTGCATCCGTCTTTCCTTCGATTGCTGCTGAACCTAAGTCATCTTCATCAACGACTTCATAGACAGAGAGTTTATTCGTCTCGTCTTCATTGTAAATTCCCATACGCATTGCGTTTGCTACATTCTGTTTAAGCTTCATTCCTTGCGTATAAGAGGTCTTTTTATACTTGCCCTGTTCATTTAGAGTATAAGTATTAAAACTGTTATATAGCTCAACTTCAGATGTTGGGGCAGATATATACGTTCTTTCACCAAAGGATAATTCAAAATTGGTTGCGGAAGTTTCTGTATTTAATGCCTTAAAATATAAAGGAAATTTGATGTAATCCTTGTTTGGTATGGCACCCTTAAAGTCTCTACTGTAGGTATCTGTTGTGCTATCGTAATCTATAAATTCCTTTGTGAAATTTAGACCATATTCATCAACTACTGCATTACCTGATTCATGCTTTACGGTAGTACCAATAATTCTATTTTTGTCGAATTCTTCAACTGAGCCTGCGATTAAAACTTTTAATTGCTCAGAAGTAATATCTTGGCTGAAATTTTTACCATCTAGTGAGATAAGTAAACCTTCCTGACCTTGAACCTCAAAATCAAATTCTTCTACTACTACATTATTGCCAATTAATACATAGGCAAATGTTGTAGCGGTTAAGGATACGGCTAGGGCTAAGGATGCTATCCCAGATAAAATTAACTTAAGTGTTTTTTGTTTCATACTCTATCCCTCCACCTTTGTGAAATTTAGGAAGAAGCGAATAGAATTTGTATCTACACCTTCTAGATAATCTGCATCAAATCCATCTAACCAAACATAGAATGTAGCAGTTACAATATTATAATTGCCTTCTGAATCTCTTGTGAAATTACCTAAGGATTCTAAACCATCAAAATTCTTAATTGTTTCAACATACTCTGTTGTATAATCTCTTAAATATAGATCCGCGCTTTGATGAGTATTATTGAAATAAGTTACCATTGGATTCGTATTCGGATCATGTAATCCCTCTGGTGCATTCAAGTATGCACTAGAGCCTAATCCTTCATTGAGCTCATAAATCTTATTTATATTTCCAGCAACTCCAATTCGCATTGCATTTGCTGGGTTGACTTCAATTTCATCTCCAGATTTATATAGACCAAGCACACCCGTAGGCCCAAGAGGTCTTGTATCCTTAGATTCTAATACCTTAAGCTCATTATGAAGTGGAATGGTTGAAGTATCACCCTTAATGTAGGATACACCCATTCCTTCATCATGATCGCTATCCGCAAATATTAATTTATAGGAATCCTTTGGATCATTCGATGATGGGATCGCTCTAAAATATAAATCAAATTTAAGATAAGAAGCTGTCGCTTTCTTTTCTGTTAAATTCACTGGCATATAATATGCACCATCAATATATTCTTTTGGATCTTCTACTGCATAATCTACGGTATTGTAGCCCCAGAAATTCCAATTGGAATCTGGTGATACAGGAGATAAGCTTGTAGCTCCATAGGAATGAACCTCTTCCTCAGTTAATTCAGCATAGGTCTTATCCTCATCATTTACTAGATTATATCTTTGAAGTGCGATTGCCTTAGTTAATTGACTCTTTGTGATGGTATCATAATAATTTATACCATCTACAGAGATTTCAAGTCCTTCTTCTGTGTGAAGCCTGATTGTGAATTCCTCAGTCCACGCATTTGCATTCTTTGCAAACCACGCATAGGTAGTTGAGGTTAGACAAACGGCTGTTGCACAAGCTGCAGCAAGGCCCATGATTAACTTTCTTGCTATATTACTTTTCATACCTCAACCTCCTTTACTTGGAATTAAAGTAATTACATTGATACGGCAATGGTCATATCAAATTTAATCGTACCACTAAATAATTCATTACCAAAATATGTGGAATCAGGATCATCACCCTCAAGCCAGAACATAACGGAATATTTTACATAATCCATACCATCACCATAACCAATATTGATTTGTTGGTTATTAAATACTGTACCTTGGGAATTATTTGCTGAATCAACAAATGGATTCGGTGTTAGGATATATCTTGGATAATCAATACTTGTAATCACAGGCTTTACAGCATCATTTTTATGAAGCTCATCCGAAACTTTCTGTGCTCTATCAAGTGAATCAGGCTTCTGATAAACCTGTGGGTCACTCACATTGTATGTTTCATAATAAGTTAATACACGAACGATTTCATCTAAATACCTTGTTACATTCGAATATTTTAATGTAACATTGACACCAACACCACCAGATACTGATGTATTAATTATATAAAATGTATAAATATATAAGGAATTGTTATCATGATTTGTTAAACCAGGTGTTGAGCAAAGCTTTCTTAATGTTTGATAATCCGCCTGTAAGAAGTATTCTGGTGAATAATCATTCATCTCATCCATACCTTCTACAGTTAAGCTTGGCTGGTAACTTTCTTTATTATCTAATTCTGTTGTTACTGCAATAGATTTTGAAATATCACCAGATTGTGCTCGAATTACGAACTGTCCTGCTTGCTGTCCAAGCATCATAGCCATGATAATCAAGGCAGCCGCAACAAATAACAAAATCAATAGTGCCATTTTAAAGAAATTCGATTTCCATAAGGATACAAGTTTTTTTGGCATCTAGGCTACCTCCTTCGTCATTTTA
>NZ_JAXFPY010000056.1:0-26300 GCF_034179385.1 Anaeroplasma sp. | reverse complement strand
GTACACAGTATATACAGCCACATATTTCTATGCTAATTATACATTTAATGGTCATACCGTTAATGTAAAATTCTATGTAGATCGATATTAACCTTAAGAAGGGAGGAAGACATTAATGAAGAATGGAAAAAGAATGGGATTATTATTTAGTACAACTGCATTATTTTTAACATGCTTGTTAATGGTTTTCAACCTTTTTGCATGGTATGCAGTGAATAAGCAAGCAAATGTAACTGCAGGTACTGGTGTAACTGCAGCTAATGAATCGATTCGTATTTTGGATGAAGTAAAAGCTGTAAAGTATTCTTTAAATGGAGATATTACAACAAATACATATAATAGGAATTCTAGTGGTAGATTAGTTTTAGTAAAATCTGAGATATATACTGCAGAAACACAAAAAACAGAGACTATTACAGGATCTGAAGTAGAATACTTTGTTATAAAAGAAATGCTTCCAGGAGAGCATGTAGATATTACCATTGGCTATACCATTGATGAAAGCATGGATGGAAGTAACTACACAATTTATTTAAAGAATATAGTAGGAGATGCATTTGTAATTGATGAAAAGACGCATTATGTTACAGGTGCCTTCCGTTATAAGAGCATGAGCTTGAAGGATTCAAATAATTTGGATGCTGTTGGCTTTACTCCGGATAGTGATTATACATGGTTTAATGAATATTCCATTAGTCAAAATGATAGCGCAACCTTAGATAAAACTATCCTACATCATACTTGGGATAGCAATTATGGTTCTTTATATTATACCTTTAGTATTTATGAGGATTTCACACAATACTATAGATTAATTGCTCAATCAGAAAACAGCTATGGTAATTTATTATCTAGAAAGAATTTTAACATTGGAGAAATATTTGTGATTTTAGGTTAAAAGGAAAGGTGGTCTTGTGGCTATGAAAAAATATAGAATATTGATATGTGTAGTCGCATTGGCTACTGTAATCCTATCCGCAATCTTTATCACCTATGCTTGGTATATTAATGTAGATAGAGTAACCGATATGAAATTTAATATTTTGCAAATCGATTCATTAGTTACTTTATATGAAGCAAATGATGATAATTTTAATGGAATTCCAAATTTAGTGGATTTGGGTAACGAAAATAAGTATTATAAGCCTGAGGCTAATGCTCAGGTTGATTATGAAAAAAGGTATTATGATGAGAATTATTCCTTTGATTATGTAGATCAAAGATATGCATTAAGCCAGGATTCTAAAGCAAACCTATTGAATTCCATTACGATTTCAAGTGCAGCTCCAAGCAAGATTTACGGTTATAAATTTGAAGTAATTAATTACGTGGGATTAGATAACAAATTGCAATTTGAATTTATAAAAGAGGAAAGCTACACGGCAGATACAACGATTTTAAAGGATTTTGAAGCAAGATTAGGTATTGTCGATGCGAATGCGAATGTATTATTCTCGAATTGGACTTCATTTTCTAATGGCACTTCCTATTCTGGATTTAAGCTTAATCCTTTAGCAAATCCAATAACTATTCCTGCAACAACTGGTACATTAAACGTAGGAAGGCTAGATTTATGGCTACAAATTAGAATAAAGCCAGACGCAACAAATCATCAAATATCTGATTTTATATTGCCTAAGTATAGAATTACTCTATCCTGTGAAATGTCAGAACAAAAAAACACCGCCTAGATTCACAAACCTAAGGCGGTATTCTTTTTGTCTATTTTCTTCCTAATTTAATGCTTCATCATACGTTAAAATCATAATATCATCTAAAGAATTTATAGCATAAATCTTATAAATGGTTTTAAAAAATAATACATTTAATAGAATAGATATTTTATATCTATCGTGCTATAATAGAAAAGAATTTTTTAAGAAAGGAGCACATTATGGAGCTTTTACAATTATTTTTTATTTTCTTCAAGCTTGGAATTGTAAATTTTGGTGGTGGTTATGCATTGTTTCCACTTCTTGAAAGAGAATTTGTAACGAAAAGAAAATGGGTGACCAACCAAGAGCTTGCAGATTACTATGCGGTAGGGCAGTGTACTCCTGGAGCATTCGCTGTAAACATCTCTACCTTCTTAGGTATAAGAAGAAAAGGTATCATTGGTGGTATTGTTGCAACCTTAGGTTTTGTTTTCCCTGCATTTATTATCATTTTTGTTATTGCATCCCTACTTACCAATTTTTCATCGAATGAATATGTAAGAAATGCCTTAGCCGGTATAAGAGTATGTGTATTTTTCTTAATTATTTATGCCATAATGAAATTATCCAAATCAGCAATTAAGGATCTTCCTGCAGGATTACTTGCAGGGGCTATTGCTATATCCGCAATAGCTATTGATATTATTCCATTATATGTATATGTCATCTTAGCTGCTATTTTTGGTATTGTTGTATCCTTTATAAGAGAACGTAAAAAAAAGAATAAGAACGAAGAAAAAGAAAAGATAGAAGTAAAAAATAAAGTTATAAAAAAGGATTATAAGAAGCCATTAAAATCTATTGGAATCGCCTTAGGCGGATTCCTTGTAGGTATTTCTTTAGGATTAGTAGGATGCTTATCCTTCATATTTATTAAGAATAAAAAATATAGGGAAGGCTTATTATCCGCAATCTTAATCTGGTTGATCTTTATCTTTGGAATCATTATAAATATTTCTTTAGGTTCTACCTTAGTCTTTGATGTGTTCTTCCAATTCTTTAAGATTGGCTTCCTTGCCTTTGGTGGTGGTCTTGCGACTATCCCATTCTTAAATGAATTATCCTTATCTACTCACTGGTTTAGTCTAACGGATTTAGCAAATATGCTTGCCGTATCAGAATCCACTCCTGGTGCGATGGGTATTAATATGTCTACTTATGTAGGATATAGCGTATTTAATAAAGGTTTTAATCATTTAGGTTTATCCTTCTTAGGCTCTATGGTATCTACTCTAGGATTAGTTACTCCATCGGTTATCGTCATATTCTTTGTATCCTTATTCTTAGATAAATTTAAGGATAATAAATATGTGAATTGGATTTTTTATGGTCTAAGAGCAGCATCCATTGGCTTAATCTTTGCTGCAGTATATTCTGTACTAAAGGTATCCTTATTCAATCAATATCTAGATTCAAATGAAAACATGGTAAATGCCGTTTCTTATTCCTTTCATCAGGCATTTAGCCATGTAGATGGATTCATTGATTTCTTTAGAGCAATAGGACAATTTATCTATTTATTATTTAATTTTAAAGCGGTACTTGTAGGTGTATTATTCGCACTTGCCATCTTTGGTTTTAAGAAGCATCCTATTTTATATATTGCATTTGCTGCAGTGGTTGGTATTTGCTTTCAAATGTATGCGCCTATTTATATTTAAGGAGAGATATTATGCACATATTTGGACATTTAAGGACAATTACAAAGCATCATAATAGAGTCATGAAATATTGCTTCAAATGTGGGCTATATTTCCAAGGCTTTTTCCATGATTTATCGAAATTATCGTTTCCAGAATTCTTCAATGGAGCGAAATACTATACAGGAACAAGAAGTCCTCACTTCAAAGAAAGAGAGGCTAAGGGCTATAGTGAGGCTTGGATGCATCACAAGGGTAGAAACAAGCACCATGTCGATTACTGGATGGATAATAATGTTTTGAATCACCACCTTGAGCCAGTCGATATGCCCAATCGTTATTTGGCAGAATCGATTTGTGATCGCCTTGCTGCAACAGAAATCTACAATGGTAAAAATAGTAAAAAGGATGGAGCCTTAAATTATTTTTATAAGGAAGCATCTCACCTACCTATGACAAAATCTACCCATGACCGATTAGAATATTTATTAAAATATTATGTCTATAAGGGACCTAAGGCATTATTTAAATTCATGAAGAAGAATATGAGAAATAAGAAAACAGAAATTCCAATGGAGGAGTCTTTTGATGAGAGAACTGAAGATTAATGGAATTTATAAGCATTTTAAGGGGGATTATTATTTAGTCATCGATATTGCTTATGATTCTGAAACAAAGGAAGAATATGTCGTTTATAGAAGATTATATGGGGATATGTCCTTATGGATAAGAAAAAAGGATATGTTTTTAAGTGAGGTAGACCATAAAAAATATCCGAATGCAAGCCAAAAATATCGCTTTGAGCTTAAGGATATAAAAAGTGTGGTGGAAAGATGACCTGTATAACTGCATTTAAAATTAATATTTCAAGAATAAATGAGGATGAACTATATGAAATCATTGATTTCATTGGTGTTGAACCAGGAATTACAGATCAATTCTTATATTATGGTCTTTTAAAAAAGGATACAGAGGATGAGGATTTTAAATTATATGATTTATTACATGAAACCTTATCCATTTTATATCCTAAGAAGGAAATATTAAAAAAGCTTTTAAATATTTATCCTATCTCTTATATCGTAGATGTTAAATTTTCTAATATCGAAGAGGAAATAGAAAGAAATACATCCTTTACGATTGGAGAAGAGGCAAAGGAATTCATTTCCTATTTGGATTGCTACTACAATTTAAATAATGGGTATTTTGAATAGCACAGCTTGGCTGTGTTTTTCTTTCCTAGGGATATTTATTTCCCCTTTGTTCTCTTGAAGAATATTTATAAAAGTTATATAATGAAATAAATAGCTTGCGATACAAAAAGAGGTGGTACTTATGAAGGTGCTAAAAACAGCCAATGAGCTTAGATTAGAGCATATGCAAATGTATTTTGGGAAAAGAGAAGAATTTAAAATTGAATTACCATTGGATTCTAAAATTGTACATGATGTAATAGAAGAAATTAATAAAAAGCTCAACGAAGATTTAGAAACAGAGCTTTTATTAATGGAAAATACAGATATAGATAGAAATCTATATTCCTTCTTAAGAACCTTTGATGTCTTAGAAGAGGGAATGAGCTTTAAGACATATTCTACCTGTGGTATTGCAAAAAGAGAATTAATCCTAGATGATGCTGCGAAAAAGATGGTTACAAGATTCCGTCTTGTAAGAAAGCCAATTAAGGAAATGGAAATTTTTGCACTTACACCACTTACTAGTGTTTTACAGCATGGGGTTGTATATTATGATTTAGATATATTAAATCAATATGTATTTGATATTGTTACATTTCTATGTAATCAAGGCTTTGCAACCGTAACGGATTTTGAAATTTAAAATATGGACTCACCCCTTGGGTTAGTCCTTTTACTTTGAGGAGACTATTATGTATAAGTTTACAAAAGAAGAATTAAAAGATTTTAAAATAAATAATGGGAAATGCTATTCTATGGCAAATGGGATTGGAGGATATTCCTCAGGATCTATCATTAATTCCTTCAATAGAAAGCATTATGGTTATTTGATTGCATCCCTTAAGGCACCAGTAAATAGAATGATGCTATTAGGTAAAATTGATGAAACGATATGTAATACTAGCCTAGAATGCCAGGAATATATAGATTCTATTATAGATCATCATGATCGATTAGCTGAATTTACTTATGATGCATATCCTACCTTTACCTATAGGGGTAAGGATTTTGAAATCATAAAAAGAATTGCTCCAGTTTATGGCGAAAATACAGTTGCTATTTCTTATATAGTAACATCTAAAATAGATACGACATTATCTTTAAAGCCTCTATTTAATTATAGAGATCATGGAGATGCAAGCGATATAAAGGATTTAGAATTTGATCACAAGATTAAGGATAATTTATATATTTTAACTCCAAAAAAGAATCAAGACTTAGATATTAAATTCTATTTTAGTGATGGAAAAATAATAGAAAATGAAGAAAAATATACAAAGGGCTTATATTATCCATATGATTTTGAAACAGGGGATGACAGAATCGATCATTACTATACTCCTATTTCTATATCTATTGATTTAAAAAAGAATGAGAAGAAGATGATTTCTATCATCTGCTCGATAGAAAAAGAATTTTCTTTAGATGCAGATAAGATGATAAAGGATTATAAGGAAAGAATAGATTCCTTAAAGGTAAAATCTGGATTAACCGATGAGCTTGCCTTAAATTTAGTTTGGAGTTGCGATTCCTTTATTACGAAAAGAGAATCTACAAAGCTAAAAACGATTCTTGCAGGTCTTCCTTGGTTTACGGATTGGGGAAGAGATACTATGATTGCCTTTACTGGCTTAACCTTAGTTACCAAAAGATTTGATGAGGCAAAGGAAATTTTAAAGAGCTTTGCGATTTATGAGAAGAATGGATTAATTCCTAATATGTTCCCAGATGATGGCTCAGAGCCTATGTATAACACGGTAGATGCCTCCTTATGGTATTTTTATGCATGCTATAAGTATATAGAATATGCAGGGGATAAAAAATTCATTTTAGAAGAAATTTATCCTACCTTACAAAATATTATTTATGCCTATAGCCATAAAACGGATAACAATATCCATATGGATAGCGATTATTTAATTTCCTGTGGAGATAAGGATACTCAAATTACTTGGATGGATGTAAAAACCAATGGTATTGCCATCACTCCAAGATTTGGTAAGCCAGTTGAAATTAATGCCTTATGGTATAATGCATTAAGAATTATGGATGAATTAAGTAAGGATGCCAATGATCCTACAAATTATTTAGAGATGTCCCTAAGAGTAAAGGAATCCTTCAATGAGAAATTCTATTGTAAGGAAACCGGTTGCCTATATGATACGGTTGATCCATATGATAGCAAGGTTAGACCAAATCAATGCTTCGCATTATCCTTGCCATTTAAGGTAGTAGATGAGAATAATGTATGTGGTATTTTCGATTGTATCACGAAAGAATTATATAATGTTTATGGCTTGAGAAGCTTATCGATTCACGATAAGGAATTCAAACCAAAATATGAGGGATCTCTATGGGATAGAGATAGGGCATATCATATGGGCACAACCTGGGGTTTTCTAATTGGTACATATTTTGATGCTTATGCATATGTAAATAAGAAGAATCCTAAGGTTAAGGATGAAATTAATGCTATGGCACATAAATTTGAGAAGCATTTAAATGAGGGCTGCTTAAATGGTATCGCAGAAATCTTTGATGGAGATATCGCAAATAGAACAAGAGGCTGCTATAACCAAGCATGGAGTGTTGGTGAATTACTTAGAAGCTATTATGAGAATGTATTAAAATAATTAGGTATATTATGTTTGGAAATGAATTAAGAAAAAATGCGTATGAAATGATTAAGGATTCCTATAAGGATCATAAAATAGATCCAGAGGAATTATTGAAATTTTTAGAGCGTATTACAGATGAATCCTTATCCTCTGATTTATCTTATAAATTATTAGATGCATTAGCTATTCATGATGATATAGAACTATTACATCTTCTTTTAAAGGAATATAAAAGAAGATGTATGGTATTATCTATAAATTTAAAGGAATATCCAGATTTATTTAATCGAAGAATGTATATTCCTATAAGATATCATTTAGATCAAGTTATTCTATCGATTATATCCTCTTTAAGAGTATCTAATTATGAGGAATGCTACTTTAAAATAGATAATCAAAAATATGAATTTAATGGAAAAAATAATTTATGGAATGTATCTATTCTAGATTTAAGAAATGCTTCCAATATAGAATTCATTTATGGGAAGGATTCATGGAATTTTATAATTAAGCCTATTGGCTTATCCTATTTAAATCCAGAAGAAGCATCTATGCCTTATTTCGTTATAGATGCAGTAGGATATGGAATAGAGGGCATGTCAAAATCGCGTTTATTTGAAATGTTAGATGAATCGATTGAATTATCTATAGATACACATAATCCTATAATGGATGATGAGGATTTTGAATTTTATAATGCAGATTGTGATGCCATAAATCAAAATGCAAGAGAAGATTTTGAATTTACATATAAGAAATACATTAAGGAGAATTAAACAAATTTTTTCATTTTGTCTAATTTAACTCTTGACAATACCATTTTTATGAGATAAAATCAAAGAAACTGTTGAGTTGGAAGTTAGTCAGTTAGCGCATAAATAGAGAGCAAGGGTGGGTGGAAGCCTTGTTAAAGCGGAATTGAAAGTGGGCCAATGAGGGTTTTGGTGAAATAAGTAGCCAAGAACGGGAGCTCCCGTTATAGAGCTAGAATGTGATGGCATTCGAAGAGGTGGCTTAAAATTAAGCAATTTAGGTGGTACCGCAGGTTGACGCTTGTCCTAAGATTAGGACAGGCTTTTTTTGATTTTAAGTCGATTCTCCATCAATATTTAAAATAGGAGATAATAAATGTATGAAAAGAATGAATATAGTATTTCGATGGTGCATTTAAATATGACACTAGAATTCATGAAGAAAAATCAATATTTATTATAATTAAATTATAGAAAGAGAAGGTATTATTTATGAAAATTAAAGACGTAGATTTTGAAACATATTTAAAAAATTATCCAAATAGTGAGGGCTTTTTTGGTAAATATGGTGGAGCATATATTCCAGAGGAATTAAAGCCAGCATTTGAAGAAATTACACATGCATATGAAACCATTTGTCATTCTAGCCAATTTATTAATGAGCTTAGAAGAATTAGAAAGGAATTCCAAGGAAGACCTACTCCAGTATTTCATTGTGAGAGATTATCGAAATACTGTGGTGGTGCTCAAATCTATTTAAAAAGAGAGGATTTAAACCATACGGGAGCGCATAAAATCAACCACTGTATGGGTGAGGGATTACTTGCAAAATTCATGGGCAAAAAGAAAATTATTGCTGAAACTGGTGCAGGACAGCATGGTGTTGCCTTAGCTACAGCTGCAGCCTACTTTGGACTTGAATGTGATATTTATATGGGAGCTGTCGATATCAAAAAGCAAGCACCAAACGTAAGTAGAATGAAGCTTTTAGGTGCAAATGTCATCGAGGTTACCGATGGACAGCAAACATTAAAGGAGGCTGTAGATGCCGCATTTAATGCATATTTAAAAGAATATAAGGATTGTATTTACTGCATTGGCTCTGTTGTAGGACCTCATCCATTCCCACTTATGGTAAGAGATTTCCAAAGTGTTGTTGGAATTGAGGCAAAGGATCAATTTAAGGAAATGACTGGACTATTACCTGATGTTGTATGTGCTTGTGTTGGTGGCGGATCAAATTCTGCAGGTATGTTTATTCCTTTTGTCAATGAACCTGTTGAAATTGTTGGTGTAGAGCCACTAGGACGCGGTAAGGGAAGAGGAGATCACGCAGCAAGTATTACCTATGGTAGTGAGGGTATTATGCATGGATTTAATTCCTTAATGCTAAAGGATGAAAAGGGTGAACCAGATTTAGTTTATTCTGTAGCATCAGGTCTAGATTATCCATCCGTAGGACCAGAGCATGCCTTCTTACATGATTTAGGTAGAATTAAATATGATACTGTATCCGATGAAGAGGCACTTGAGGCATTCTACACATTATCTCGCTTAGAGGGTATTATTCCTGCAATCGAATCTGCCCATGCCGTTGCTTACGCAATGCGTCTTGCAAGAACAACAAAGAAGACGGGAACGATCTTAGTTAATTTATCCGGTAGAGGAGATAAGGATATGGATTATGTCATTGAAAAATATGGCATCGATTATCTAGAAAAGCATAATATCAAGCTTGATAAATAATTTATAGCATAAAGAGGCAATTTATAGCATAAAGAGGCAATGCCTCTTTTTTTCTAAGCGTTTTAGGCGTATAATTATAAGATAGAGTACAAGGAGTAAGGATTTATGAAATATTTAATGCTTTTTGCAGATAATTTTGAAGACGTTGAAGCAATTGCTACATTAGATGTCTTAAAGCGTGGTGGAGATATAGTAACCTCTGCATCTATCATGGGGAGATTAAACGTAAAAACCAAATGTGGAAACATTTTAACAGTAGATACCCTAATAGAGGATGTAGTAGATATAAATGATTATGATGCATTAATCATCCCCGGCGGACCAGGTTCGTTTAAAATAATGCCTAATGTACCTATTGTAGAAGAATTAATCCATAATTTTATTAAAAAAGATAAGGTTGTTGCATCTATTTGTGCAGCTCCTCATTTAATTGGTAAATTCGGTTATTTTAAGGATAAAAAATATACCGTTCATCCAGGCTTTGAGGACAAAATCCTAGGTGGTACCTATTTAAGAGATAAGGGTGTTGTTGTAGATGGTAAATTTATTACCGCAAAATCTATGTATTATTCCATTGAATTTGGTCTTGCCATTTATGGCTATTTCCATGGAGATATAGAAAAAGAAGCCTTAAGGAAGGCTTGTATGGGTGAAAAGGAATAAAGCGCAGAATTAGCTTTCTGCGCTTTTTTCCAATTCAAGAGCTTCCTTTTCTTCCTTTAGTTTTTTCTTTTCTTCCTTTGTTAATGGTACTGGGTCATACGCCATCTTATGTAATGGATTACATCTCATGAGCCTCCATAAGGTTAATGCACTTGCCTTCACAAAATTAAATTTTTCGTAGCATTCCATCGCATAATGACTGCAGGTTGGATAGAATCTACATTTGGGAGGTCTACCATTATTGCTCTCTTGATAATTCTTTATTAATTTTCTTGCTAATTTATTTCTCATGGTACCCCCCTTTTTTATTAATTATACTATACTTTTTATGAAATAACATGAAATCATACATTCTTTTACGAAATATAAAATCATACATTCTTTTACGAAATCTTTATTTTCCCGAAATAAAGTGATATAATGTTTAAAAAATATGCACTTGGAGATTTCATTATGGAACTTAAAGATGAATTTTTTAAATACGTATCAAAGAATTATAAGGATATTGCATTTACAGATCGAAGCGATACTTTATTTCCTGATGTTGAAACAGGCTATAGCTCTGTAAAAATTGTTTATAATAAGGCCTATCATTCCCTAGATATGAGATTTCAAGGTATGGGAGATTATGAGTCTTTATTCGGTAAATATGTATATCCTATATTAATGAGATATAGAGATTTTTCCGTTTGGAAAATGGCATCTGCAAGGGTGATTCGTGTAAAGGTTCCCTGCATCAATTTAGAAACTGGCTTCATCGAAGAGGATTGTGATGAGCAATTAGAAAGAGTGAGAACTCTAATGGAAATATTATCTCAAATTGATGTTGCAGGTATGTATACAGAACAAAGAGCCCTAAGAAAAGAAATGATTAAGGACGAATATGCGATTATGGTTGAAACACAAGAATATGTAAGTGAATTCAATAAGGAAATAAATGATCGTATGCATGAAAGAATACTTGTAGGCGCTGATCCTTTTGGTAAGAAGGGTCTATTATATCGATTATCTTGCATGCAAAAGGGAATTAATGCCTTTATTGTAGATCATGCGGATTTTATTACAAAGAATAAGGATACTACTTGTGTAATTCTATTAATGAAATATAAAAAAGAAACAGATAATATGATTAAGGAGATATTATAATGGGATTTGGTCTATTTAAGCCTAAAAGTGCAAATTATAATAATTATATAGATTATGAGCAAAAATTATATATTGCCCTTGAAACACTTAAAGCTGTATGTGAGCGTGGAAAAATAGAAGATAAATGCTATGTCATCACAGTGACAAATCCAAGCTATAAGAGTGCATATAATCTATCCTATTCCTTAATTCGCTTTTATACAAAGCATTTAGAAGAGAAAACAGAATATAAATTCAAAAGAAACTTTTTATTAACCAAAACAAGAGGCTTATTTTCGAACCAGAAGAAAGGAATTGGTGGAATCGCTGATATCTATTTAGTTCCTTGTGAATTATTAGATACATTGCCAAAGAATTATTTTGATATGTTTCACTTAAAGAAAACATTTGAAGAAATTCATGATGATTTTGATGATGTTAAGGAAGAAAAAGACGAAAAAGAAGAAAGTAAAAAGTAATCCCATGGGGATTATTTTTTTAAGGGCAAGCTTATGGAAAAAATTACTCATCCGTTTAAACCTATAATTGATGAAAATTCAGAAATTTTAATATTAGGCTCATTTCCATCGGTTATCTCTAGAGAAAATGATTTTTATTATGGGAATAAAAGAAATAGATTTTGGGCTTTATTGTCTAAAATCTTTGATAGAGATTTTTCTTTAATGACGAATATAGAAAAAAGAAATACGTTACTTAAGCTACATATAGCCCTATATGATAGCGTATATTCCTGTACGATATATAAATCTAGTGATGAAACCATAGAAGATGTATGCTATAGCGATATTCCATCTTTAATAAAAGAATCTAAGATTAAGCATATTTACTGTAACGGAAATAAAGCCTTTGAATTCTTAATGGATGCGTATCCCAATTTAAAAGATATGACGATGGTACTGCCATCCACATCCCCTAGAAACGCAAGCTATTCTTTGGATAGGCTCTATGAAAAATGGCAGATCATAAAGCATTAAAAAAACTCCCAACCCTGGGAGTTTTATTTCATTTACTTTTGTTCAGCTAATGTTTTTAGAAGCTTATCTTGTAATACCTGTGGCATTGGCTCATAGCTATAGAATTCACGAACGAAGAAGCCAGAGCCTTGTGTTAAGCTCTTTAAATCATTTGTATATTCTTGAATCTCTGATTCAGGAACTAAAGCTGTAACCTTTTGATTACCTCTAGAATTTACATCCATACCTGTAACCTTAGCTCTACGCTGATTTAAGTCAGAAATGATATCTCCTACCATATCTGCTTCAACAGTTACTGTAATCTTGATGATTGGTTCTAGGATAACTGGCTTACAATTCATATATGCATCCTTAAATGCTAGAATTGCTGCCATCTTGAAGGCTAATTCATTGGAGTCTACTGGGTGGTATTTACCATCCTTTAGGATTGCATGGACACCAATGACAGGGAATCCTGCAAGTAGACCCTTTTCACAAGCCTCGAAGAAGCCCTTTTCAACTGCAGGGAAGTAATTCTTTGGTACTGCTCCACCAAATACCTCTTCGGTGAATGTGTTTTCTTCTGCTGGCTTGAATTCCATTTCAACAACGCCATAGAATCCAGAACCACCAGACTGCTTAATGTATCTACCATTACCCGTTGCACAAGCACGTATTGTTTCACGGTAAACAATCTTAGAATCCTCTGTAGTTAAATTTAGCTTATAAGTATTTTTCATTCTTTCAAGTAAATAAGAAAGGTGGGATATACCTAAGGTACCAATTAATAATTGGTTCGTTTCTGGATTGCGCTTAACCTCAATGGATTTATCCTCAAGACAAATCTTTGCTAATACATTACTAAGCTTTTCTTCATCGCTCTTAGAGGATGTTAAAATAGCCTTGTAATAAACGGCAGTTGGATAATCAATTTCAGGGTAGGCAATCTTAGAAGAAGTTGCAGATAATGTCATTGAATTTTCGACACCATCCGCTTTAACGATACATCCAATATCACCTGCAGTTAATTCACTAACAGAGGTCATCTTAGCGCCTGTAACGACATTTAGCTGTGAAACCTGAATATCCTTATCTAGCTTAGATACGTGAACCGTATCTCCAACCTTGATCTTACCTGAATTTACCTTAAATACATTTGCTGTACCAAAATATGGATCTACCATAGTCTTGAATACAAATGCACTAAATGGTTCGTCATCTAATGTTTTTCTTTCTACAGGATTACCATTCATATCTACACCTTCAATTGGGTTTAAATCCTGAGGGTTAGGTAGATAATCGATCATCATGTCTAATAATGTGTGAATACCGATTCCCTTAATTGCAGAACCAACTAAAACTGGAATTAAATCACTGGCTAATACGGATTTTCTTAAGCCATCATGAATTTCTTCTCGAGTTAATTGCTCCCCCATAAAGAATTTTTCCATTAATTCCTCGCTTGTTTCAGCAACAGCCTCAACCATTTGGTTATGAAGCTCTAATACTGCGGCTCTTTTGTCTGGATAGATTTCAGCATCCTCACATTCCTTGCCGTTATATTTTCTTGCGGTTAATGTAACACAATTTACAAAACCATCAAAACCATCATTATGTCCCATTGGATAACAGAATGGTATAGCATTCTTGCCAAGCTTTGTTCTGATATCATCCATTAGCTTGTCAAAATGAACATCAGGCTTATCCATTTTGTTCACATAAATGATGGTAGGAATATTCTTTTTTCTTAAGAAGTTCCAATGCTTAACTGTACCAACTTCCACACCCTTAGATGCATCAAGTAATAATACAGCGCCCTTTACAACGCTTATTGCAGAAATGGTATCTGTAATAAAGTCATCGCTACCTGGGCAGTCGATTAAGTTGATCTTAGTACCCTTATACTCAAGTGGCAAAATTGCAGAATGCACGCTTGATTTTCTACTCTTTTCCTCTGGTGTGTAATCAGAAATAGAAGTACCTGCATCGACAGAACCCTTTTGATTTCCTGTTGCGGCTGCATAAAGAGTTTCTGCAAGAGTTGTTTTACCGGACTGCAGGTGTCCTAAAATCACAATGTTTCGAATATTTTTCATAAGTATAATTCCTTTCTTATTTACTTTGTAAACGTTTTCTCTTGTTTATTTATTATAACACATTTTTTGCATTTTGAAACCTCTTTTATTCTTTTTCTAGCGAATTTGTTTTTTTCTTTGAAATGCTTGCCAAATAGTATATAATAATATATACTATGACATTTTTTGGAGGCTATACTATGGAACTGAATTATTCAAAAAATCAAATCATTTTATATGGAAAGGTATGTAAACTTGATACATTAATTAACAAACTATCAAGCTTATCTGGAGAACAGGTATATCATTTTTTGATTGACCGTACAACACAGCTTCCAAGAAGAATTAATTGTATGGCATTAATATCTGTTTTGAATAATAGAATTAAGTTTTTACATTCCAATTCCATGCCAAAAGATGCCTTTATAAAGCTTCAATATTATGCAAGCTATAGCGAGCAGCAATTATTTATGCTATTTCAAAAGATTTGTACGGAAGAGGATTTTGTAAGCTATAGAAAGAATCTTTTTTCGTTGATTATAGATAATTATCAGCAATTGAATTTAAATGATGGCGAATTAATGTATTTAAAAAATCTAAATAAGCAACCCATCGGCTCCTTCCCTGATTATTTTAATTACATAACAGGCGCTTGCCTTGAACAGCCAAATACCTTCGATGGACAAGATATTGATGTACTTAAAAGCAATTTACAATATTCTGCATCGAATCAGGATGTATTTGATTTAGCTTTAAAATATGGAGTACCACTTCCTACAAGATTAAAAAGAGAAGAATACTTAGAGTTTATTTTTGATTATTTAAAAAGAAAGGGTAATTATTCTGAGGTTGTTGCCTCTGATTTAAACGCAATGAATATTACCCAAATATCTACCTATGCAAGAAGAACAGGTATTCCTATGCAGCCGAATATGTCTAAAACAGAATTAATTACGTATTTGTTTTATTTTTTAGGCTTATGTGAAATACCTACAACCTCTATGGATGAAATAAAATCAAGCCCTAAATATGAGCCCCTAGAATTCCGTGTGGATTTACAGGCTATTGATTCCTTTGGCAAGGGTGAACCAAAAAGAGTTATTTATTATGCTGGGGACCATGAGGATACCTCTATAATGGCAGATGTAATTAAGGAAGCATCTTTAAGGTTAGAGGAAAAGGAAGAGGAAACATTAGAAAATGGAAGCCAAGCCCCAGTAGAGGAGGCTATAGAAGAGCCTATCCAAGCATCTCCTGTAGAAAAGATAGAGGAAACTTTAGAAGAAGAGAAGGAAGAAAAGCTTGAGGAGGTTGCTCCATGGAAGTTTATTGGGAAGAAGCAACAGGACCAAAAGGCTTTAGAAGATGATATCTTAGCTATGAAGGCAGAAGAGGAATTGATGGCAGAGGATATCATCAATGAAACATTAGCTCAAATACCAACAAAGGAAGTTGTTGAGATTGAAGAGCCAACGATTGAAATAGATACGAATAAGGTAGGCCAAAACCCTGAATATGGCACAGGAAAAATTGAAGCACTTGCGAATAGTAAAAGTCATGTGGTTGCATTATCTATATCCATTGGACTTGCTCTAGTAGCAATGGTTGTAATTTTATTATTTATGTTAGTTTTATAAAATGAAGTAGAAATAGGTGAGTTATATGGCTAAGGCTAAATCAGAAAAAACAGTGAAATACTCTCCCATGATGGAGCAATATTTTGAAATTAAAAAGGAATATCAGGATGCAATCGTTTTTTATAGAGTTGGAGACTTTTATGAAATGTTTTTTGATGATGCCTATACAGGTTCCCGTGAGCTTGAGCTTGCCCTAACAGGTAAGGATGTAGGAACAGAAGAGAGGGCACCTATGTGTGGTATTCCCTTTCACGCTAAAGATCAATATATTGAAAAGCTAGTCGCAAGAGGATATAAGGTTGCTATCGCAGAACAAATTGAAGACCCCAAGCAAGCAACAGGGCTTGTTAGAAGAGGAGTAATACGATTAATTACTCCAGGTACCATTGATACAGGGCTCAGGGAAAAGGAAAACAATTATATTGGTGCTATAGGCTATCAAAAAAGAGAATATATTTTAGCTTATAGTGATATTACTACAGGAGATGGATATGTAGCTACATTTAAATCCTTTGATTTGCTTGCAAATGAAATCTTATCCTTAAAAATAAAGGAAATCATTGTAAATCACACATTCAACCATATTGGCTTAAAAGATTTTATTAAAAATAATGAGCTTTCTTTATCCTATGAGGATAAGATGGATATTCCACCTTCCTTAACTCATATTGTTAAAGAAATAGATCCAATGTATCAAATGGTTGTTGGAATGCTTATATGCTATATTATAGAAACACAAAAGCAGGAGCCTTCCTATTTAAAGCCATTCCATTCCTATGTATCAGAAAAATATTTACATATTGATGCATTTACAAAAAGAAATCTAGAAATTACAGAAACATTAAGATTAAGCAATAAGAGTGGTTCTCTACTTTGGCTTATGGATAAATGTAATACCGCTATGGGCTCAAGAATGCTACATAAATGGGTGGATAAACCATTAGTAGATAAGAATCAAATTAATCAAAGATTAGATTTTGTTAGTGCATTTAATGAGAATTACATAATAAAGGAAGATATAAAGGCTTCCTTCAAGAATGTATATGATTTAGAAAGAATCATTACAAGAATATCCTCAGGTACAGCGAACGCTAAGGATTTAGTGTGGCTAAGAAGATCTTTGAAGGATATTCCTACGGTTAAGCAAAATCTATGTGAAATGCATATAGATTCTATAAAGGCTTTATCGGATGAAATGGATCCACATACCGATTTATATAATCTCTTATTTGATGCTTTAGTTGAAAATCCACCACTTTCTGTTAAAGAAGGTGGAATGATTAATCCAGGCTACAATAAGGACTTAGATGAACTAAGAGAAATCTCTACAAATGGTAGAGATTGGATTATGAATTATGAGGCTGACCAAAGAGCGAAAACAGGAATTAAAACCCTTAAGGTTGGTTATAATCGTGTAACAGGCTATTATATTGAGATATCTAAGGGTGCAATTAAGGATTTACCTAGTGATTGTCCATATGAACGAAGAGCTACCTTAGTGAATTCTGAAAGATTCATTTCTCCTGAATTAAAGCATTATGAGCAAATGGTATTAGGGGCAAAGGATCAAATTGAATCCTTAGAATATGAAATATTTACAAAATTAAGATATGAAGCATCTAAGCATGTACAATCCTTACAAAAGCTTGCGGATTTGATTTCAGAAATTGATTGCTATACCGCTTTATCGGATATAGCCATAAAATATAATTATGTAAGACCTACATTTAATGATAACCGCTGTGTGAATATAGTCGATGGAAGACACCCTGTTTTAGAGACGCTAATGACTACGGATTATATCGTTAATGATGTCGTCATCAACAAATACAATATGATTTTGATTACAGGACCAAATATGAGTGGTAAATCCACCTATATGAGAATGCTTGCATGCATTATCCTTATGGCCCAAATGGGTTCCTTTGTGCCTGCAAAGGTAGCCGATTTAATGATCTTTGATTCTATATTTACAAGAATTGGTGCATCGGATGATTTAGTCTCTGGACAGTCTACTTTCATGGTAGAAATGATTGAGGCAAATTATGCTATTTCGAATGCGACTAAGAATTCCTTAGTCTTATTTGATGAAATTGGAAGAGGTACTGCAACCTTTGATGGTATGGCTATAGCTCAGGCTATCTTAGAATATTTACATGAAAAGGTTGGCTGTATTACATTATTTTCTACCCATTATCATGAACTTACAAGCTTAGATCAAAAATTAAAGAGATTAAAGAATGTACATGTTGAGGCTAAGGAAACCGAAAATGGCGTTGCCTTCTTACATAAGGTATTAGATGGACCTACGGATAAATCCTATGGTATTAATGTTGCCTCTTTAGCGGGATTACCAAAATCCTTAACAGAGCGTAGTAAGCAAATATTAAATGTGTTAGAGGAGGATTCGAATTCTCATAAGGGAATCACCCTAGATTTATTTAATTTTGATGCTTACGATGAAAAAGAAGAGGTAAAGGAAGAATCCATTGCATCAAAGATAAAAAATAGATTAGATGAAGTAGATATTAATAAGCTTACTCCACTGGAGGCTTTAAATATCCTTTATGAATTAAAGGAGATGAGCTAATGGGTAAGATATTAAAAATGAGTCCGCATCTTGCAAATATGATTGCTGCAGGTGAGGTTGTTGAAAGACCATCCTCTGTAGTAAAGGAATTAGTAGAAAACGCGATAGATGCGAAGGCATCCGATATAAAGATTTATTTAAAAAATGGTGGTTTAGAAGAAATCCGCATCTCTGATGATGGAGAGGGTATGGATAAGGAGGATGTATTAATGGCATTTATGCCTCATGCAACCTCTAAAATCAAAAACGAATATGACCTATTCCGCATATTAACCCTAGGCTTTAGAGGAGAGGCTATTGCCTCTATTGCAGCTGTATCTTGGATGAATATTACCTCAAGCCAAAATGGTATGGAAGGCTATAGTGTAACCTATAAGGCAGGAATGAAAAAGGAAGAGGGCATTACGCATTCAAATAAGGGTACAACCGTAACGGTCAAGAGTTTATTCTTTAATACTCCTGCAAGATTAAAATATATGAGAAGCGGGAAAAAGGAGCTATCCTCGATTTTATATTTTATTGATAGAATCGCAATGGCACACCCTGATTTGAGGTTTACAGTTTTATCGGAGGATAAAATCGTATTTCAAACCTCAGGTAGTGATAACCCTAAAACTTTAATTGCAGAGCTATATGGAATGGATGCTGCAAGATGTGTTACAGAAACAAGCTTTACGCGCGATGGCTATAAGGCCCATTTTGTCGTTGTAAAGCCACAAATATATCGTTCCACAAAACTTGAAATTACCATTATTTGTAATGGTAGATTTGTAAAGAATTACAATATGACAGAGGCTACGATTAGTGCCTTTTCTACCTATTTACCTATAGGAAAATACCCTATTGTGATTCTATATTTTGAGCTTGATCCTCTTTTAGTGGATGTAAATGTACACCCAAATAAAACAGAGGTAAAGATTGCAAATGAAGAGGATATTTGTAGTGCTATAAAGGAAGAAATTGGAAAACTTTTATATGAAAAGCCTCAAATTCCAACAAGAAATATTAACATAAATGAAGGCTATCAAAAGAAAACCATCTTTGATTCTAATATAACTATAGGAGATACGGATATAAAAGAATCCTTTACGCCAATTCCTGAGGTAAAAAGAGAAATCGATTCTAAGCCCATAGAGCCTACTATTTCAACTAGATTGAAAGAAGATCCTATTCCATATAATGAGTCTTTAGTAAAGGATGAAACAAAGGTAGAGGACAAGATAGAAAGACTTCCGCATATGGAATATGTTGGAAGTATCTTTGGTACTTATTTAATTTTCCAGAATTCTTCTGGAATGTATTTGATGGATCAGCATGCAGCAGCAGAAAGAATCAATTATGAAAAATATTATGAAATCCTAAGTAAGCCACAGCCTACACAGGAATTATTAATTCCAATATCGGTATCCTTCACAAAGAGTGAGGCTATATTTGTTGAGAATAATTTAGATGAATTCAAGAAAATTGGCTTTACATTAGAAGCAATTGGTGAGGTTGATTATAGTATAAGAATGGTCCCTCTTTGGGCAAAGATAGATCATTTAGAGGACATTATTTACGATATTTTATCTAAGATGATTGAAGGAAATAAGGTAGATATCATTTATTTTAGAGACCATATTGCAAAAATGATTGCTTGTAAAGCAAGCATTAAGGCAAATCATCAAATATCTAAAGATGAGATTGATTATTTAGTATCTCATCTAAGCCAATGTAAAAATCCATATACTTGCCCTCATGGAAGACCTACTATCATTCATTTTTCTGTCAAAGAGCTTGAGGAAATGTTCGAAAGGATTCAAAAATAATGAAGAAGGTATTAGTTGTTGTAGGCCCTACTGCAGTAGGCAAATCGAAAATATCTATTTCCTTAGCTAAGCATTATGGAATTGATATTATTTCGGGAGATTCTGTTGCAATATATAAAAGATTAGATATTGGTTCAGCAAAGCCAACGAAGGAGGAAATGGATGGCGTATGCCACCATTTCATCGATATAAAGGATCCTAAGGAATCCTATAGTGCTTGTGACTTCCAAAGGGAAGCAAGAAAAATATTAGATCAAAATGATTTTACTTTGATTTGTGGGGGTACAGGCTTATATATTCAATCTGCCTTATTTAATTATGAATTTAATGCTTCTGCAAGAGATTTAGATTATGGTAAGAAATATGAGAATCTATCGAATCAGGAATTATATGATTTACTTTTAAAGAAGGATCCGAATATTAATCGGGAAAAGCTTCACCCAAACAATAGAAAAAGAGTATTAAGAGCCTTAGAGGTTAAAGAGGAATTAGATTTATCCATTCATAGCTTTAATCATAAAAATGAAGCTTTATATGATTATTTTATTGTATATCTATCTTTAGATAGAGAGATGTTATATGAAAGAATTAACAAAAGAGTCGATAAGATGGTATCGGATGGATTAATAGATGAGGTTAAAGCTCTATATGATGAGGGTATATATCCTCACGCTATAGGATATCAAGAGCTTGTCCCTTATTTTGATCATGATATAACACTAGAAAGTGCTATTGAAGAGATAAAAAAGAACACAAGACATTTAGCTAAAAGACAGGAAACCTGGTTTCATCATCAAATGGATAGTCATTTCTACAAGGTTGATTTAGAAAATATAGAGAATACAATCAATCAAATTATTAAAGATGTTGATGGGTGGTTAAAATGAGAATATATTTAATTGGAATGATGGGCTCTGGTAAATCAACCCTAGGCAAGGAGCTTTCCAAAAGATTAGGCTATAAATTTATAGATATGGATTGCTATATTGAAGAAAAATGCTGTAAATTCATAGATGAAATCTTTAGAGATTATGGGGAAGAGTGGTTTAGAGCCTTTGAAACAAACACATTGCAGGAATTTAAGAAAATGGATGATGTCGTAATTGCTACTGGTGGTGGAGTCATTAAGAATAAAAAGCATAAAAAGCTGATGGATGGTAAATGTATTTATTTATCTGTACCAGTAGAAATATTAGAGGAAAGATTAGCCTTTGATGATACAAGACCACTTTTAAAGAAAAGAAGTGTAAGATCTATTTTAGAAGAAAGAATTCCCTTATATGAATATTTCTCTGATTTAACTGTTGAAAATATAGATATGAATCAAGCAATAGATAAAATAATGGAGGCATTAAAATGAAGGTATTAGTTTTAAATGGCCCAAATTTAAATATGCTAGGTAAAAGACCTAAGGAGCATTATGGCACAAAAACCTTAGATGAGATTTATGATCTTATGAAGGATTGTGCTCCTAATTTTGATTTTATATTTTATCAATCGAATTACGAAGGGGATTTAGTCACAAAGATCCAAGAGGCTGTACGAAATTCATATGATGCCATTATCATTAACCCTGCAGCATATACTCATACAAGTGTTGCAATTCATGATGCCTTAGAAATGTTTACAGGTGTAAAAATCGAGGTGCATCTATCTCATGTAGATGAAAGAGAAGATTTTAGAAGAATCAACTATGTACGAGATGTATGTGATAAAACCTTTAGTGGTGGACTTCATATGTCTTATGTTGATGCAGTAATGTATTTGAAAAACAAGCAATAGTGTGATAGAATTATAGTATTATGAAGTAATTTGGAGGACCAATATGGTATCAAGTAATGATTTTAAGAATGGTATGACTATTCTTTACGATGGTAACATTTATAAGATTATGGAATTTATGCATGTAAAGCCTGGTAAGGGTGGAGCATTCGTAAGAACAAAATTAAGAAATTTAAGAACTGGAGCAGTTATTGATTATACATTTAATGCTGCTGAAAAGGTTGAAAAGGCAGTTATCGATAAGGTTTTAATGCAATATTTATATGATGATGGTCAATCCTTAGTATTTATGGATAATGAAACTTATGAGCAAATTGAATTGCCATATTCCTTAGTAGAATATGAAAAGCAGTTCTTAAGAGAAAATCAGAATGTAAATATTGAAAAATATGGTAACGAAATTATTGGTATTCTATTACCAGATAAGGTTACATTAAAGGTTGTTGAATGCGATCCTGCATCTAAGGGTAGTGCATCCTCAAATCAAATGAAGGATGCTGTACTAGAAACGGGTATGACAATCAAGGTTCCTCTATTTATTGAATCTGGTGAGGATATTATTATTAGCACAGACACTGGAAAATATTCTAGTAGAGCTTAATTATAGGAGTGAAGAGATTTGAAAAACGTATTGGAGGTACCCGTCGCGGGACTAGCGATATTCTTAGCGATGGATGTTAAATTTTATATTGTTTTAATCATAATGATCATATTAGTTATGCTCAGTGCATTCTTTTCTATGAGTGAAACAGCATTTTCCTCTGCAAACGATGTAAAGATAAGGGTTGCAATCGAGGATAGAAAGCATGGTGCGAAAAAAGCATTACAGCTATATGATTCCTTCGATAAAACCTTAATCACTTTATTAATTGGTAACAATTTAGTTAATGTAGCATTATCTACGCTTGCTGTATTATGGTTTGGGTATTTGATTCAAAACCAGGATTGGGTAAGCTTAATTTCTACATTCTCTGTTACTGTAATATTATTAATCTTTGGTGAAATTGTTCCAAAGATGCTTGCAAAGAGAAATCCTGAAGCCATATCGATTCGTGTTGCCTGGATAATTTATGTCTTATCGATTATTCTTTGGCCACTTGTGATTTTCTTTGTTGGCATTCAAAAGCTGATTACTATAAAGCAAGAGGAAGCGCAAGATACAATGCAAGAGGATGAGCTTGAGGTTGCGATTGACCAGATGGAGGACACTGGTGCAATTGAGCACGACGAAGCAGACCTAATGCGTAAGACACTAGATTTAAATGATCGTAGTGTTAAAGATATTATGACACCTAGAGTAAAAATGGAGGTTTTAGATGTTTCAGCCCCACTAGAGGAGGTTAAGGCCTTCATGATGGATAATGCATATTCTAGAATTCCTGTTTATAAAAAGGATAAGGATCATATGATTGGCATTTTACATGTTCGTGATTTCTTCCCTGCATTAATTAAAAATCCAAAATTAAACTGGAAAAGATTAATTCGACCTGTAAAATTTGTTGCGGCTACTATGAAAGTAGATGCATTAATTCAAGAATTCCAGAAAACCAAAACGCATCTTGCTATGGTCATTGGTGAATATGGTGAGGTTATTGGACTTGTAACCTTAGAGGATGCAATGGAGGAATTATTTGGAGAAATTTACGATGAGCATGATATCTTAGGTGAGGACGATTTAAAATTCGAGAAGTGCGAGGATGGCTCTTACCTAATTGATGCAGATATGTTTGTCGATGATGCCTTCGAAAAAATGGGCATTGGTGGAGTACCTCTGGATGCTCCTGCAAAGCTTTCCTCTTGGCTTTTTGAAGAAGCTGAGGATTTACCTGAGGTTGGCTTTTCCTTTGAATATTTAAGTGTTTATACTTCAGAGGATGAGGAAACGAATGAATATAAGGATTATTCCAAAATGCTTAAAATTAGTGTAGCTGAGGTTTTAGATCATAGAATTACTATGGCTAAGATTGAACTAAGAGATGCTACAGAAGAGGAAATTGAAGCATATAATGAAGAAAAGGAAGAGGATTAAGCCCTTGTATGAGGGCTTTTCTTTTATTGGTATAATATGATATATACAAAGGAAGATATTAAAAAAATTATTCCCCATAGAGAGCCAATGCTATTGGTCGATGGAATTACAGATATAAAAGAGGAAGAGGATAGTATCCTAATTGAAGGGTTTAAGGAATTTAGTGGAGATGAGGATTTCTTCAAAGGACATTTTCCAGCATTCCCGATCGTTCCTGGTGTTTTAATTCTTGAGGCCATTGCCCAAGTAGGGGCATGCTATATTTTGTCTTTGGAGGAATATAGGGGGAAAAATTGCTTCTTCGTTGGCGCAGATAATGTCAAATGGAGAAGAAGTGTATTCCCTAAGGATAAAGTAATCATGAAGGTCACAAATGGTAAAATCCGTCATGGCATTGGGAAAGCACACGGAGAAGCTTATGTTCATGGAGAACTTGTATGTCAAGCGGATTTAATTGTTGCGATAAAATAGTAAAATAAATTATTTTACCCTTTAAAATAATATAAATTTTATTTATAAATTATATGAAAAATCAAAATTTTGCTTATAAAGAAAATATTCATTTTTGTTTTATTGAAAAAAGATTTTTTTTAAGGTAAAATGAAAATTACCAATGAGCATATTTTAAAGTTAGGAGGAGAGAATATGATATTTGATGAACTCGATACTTTCAATGCTGTCCAAACGAAGATTAAGGTAATTGGAGTTGGTGGTGCAGGAAAGAACGCAATCGATCACATGATTGGTAATCATGTGCATGGCGTTCAATTTTATGCTGTAAACACTGATGCTCAGGATTTGAAGATTTCCCGTGCTGAAAATAAAATTTTAATTGGAAAAACAAGAACCCATGGTCAGGGTGCAGGTGCTCACCCAGAGGTTGGTAGAGAAGCTGCACTTGAAAGTGAAGATGACCTACATGAAATGATAGGCGATGCCGAAATGGTATTCATTACCTGTGGTATGGGTGGAGGTACTGGTACAGGTGCTGCCCCAGTTATTGCTCGTATTGCAAAGGAGCATAATTGCTTAACTATTGGTGTATGTACAAAGCCATTCAATTTTGAAGGACCAGTTCGTATGTCTAATGCTATGGCGGGCTTAGAGGAAATGAGACAATATGTTGATACATTAATTGAAATTCCTAATGAAAAGCTACTTCAAATGGTAGATGTCCATACAACTGTAATTGAAGCCTTCCGTTTAGCTGATTCTATCTTACGTAAGGGTGTTCAGGGTATTGCTGAAATTATTGCCTTACCAGGCTTAATTAACATCGACTTTGCGGATGTAAGAAGCGTTATGAGAAACAAAGGTACTGCCCTTTTAGGTATTGGTGCTGCAAGAGGTGAAAATAGAGCAATCGAAGCTGCAAGACAGGCAATCCATTCTCCACTTCTAGAAATTACCCTAGATGGCGCAACCGATGCTGTTGTCTGCTTCTCATCTGACCAAAACCTATCCTTAGTTGAGGTTGCTAATGCGATTGCCGAAATTCGTAATTTCGCCGGTACAGATTTAAATATTTTCTATGGTTCTACAATTAATAATGACTTAGGTGATGAATTAGTTCTTACCCTAGTTGCAACAGGTTACCATATGAAAAAGGAAGAAGGCGGATTTGCCTCTGTACGTCAGGAGTTTGCTGATGTTTCCAATAATGAGAGTATGAACGATGTTCATATTTCCATAAATTCTGATGAGCCTATGGATACATCAAGTGAGCAAGAAGCAAGAAGAGATGAGCTATTCGCTAATCCTTTATCCGAAAAGGAAAGAAAGAAGAAGGATAAGGAAGATGCTAAGAGAAGAGCACAGGAGGAAAAGGAAAGAAGAAAGAATCCTACTCCACCGCCAGTTCAGACTAAGACGAAGCTTCCAGATTGGTTAAGAAAGAAATAATAGAAATAACAAAAAGACCTATCCAAATTTAATAGGTCTTTTTCATAT
>NZ_JAXFPY010000035.1:0-9577 GCF_034179385.1 Anaeroplasma sp. | reverse complement strand
TAAAAATATCCACTTGATAATTGTCTATTTAATTCTCTAGCTGAATAATTATTTTTGATACACATTCTAATATAAAATTCTTTTTCTTCCATTGTTTTTGTGCCTGAAAGAATCGCTATATTATTACTCCAACTAATTTGTGACAACAGTGTTGACACAATTTCATTATTCTTGTATGTATCATAAAATTGCATCATCCTATAAAGCCCTGCTCTATTAAAACCCTTTAGTGTAGGATACTGATTATTTATCTCTCTAGCTATTTTATCTATAACCTTAGAGCCCCATTTTTCAGATGCAACTTTCTCTGATAGATATTTACCTATTTCATAATACATAGTTACTTTAATAGCATCGTATTATTATTCAATCATATTCTTCAAAGCCTTCATATAAATCCAATTCTTTCATTTACTTATTTCTTCCTTTCCTGTTGTGTCCATTAATTGTTAATTCTAAAAAACTACAATTGAGCGTGATTATAGTCCAACTTAAAATACTAGATTTTGCAGACAGTGTTTGCACAAAGTCAGGATGTTTTATTTTTCAACTAATTTGTGACACCAGTGGTGACACTATTTAGTTTTAATTCTTTTCATTAAATATCACACATATCATCATAATTGAATAGTTAAAAAGGATTAGTTCCCTAATCCTCAGTATTATCTAACATTTTTCTAATTTCAACCACTTTGTTTTCTAATATATTTTTATCGATTAATTTAGTACTATATTCTGATACCAAAAGCGGAGATGTATTTCTTGACATCGCATATTCTACAACTGCTTGGTCCTTTTCTGAGCATAATATTACACCAATTGATGGATTTTCATCAATTCTTTTTTCTTGCCTATCTAATGCTTCTAGATAAAAATTCATTTTAGAAATAAATTCTGGTTTAAATTCATCAACCTTCAATTCAAAAGCTACTAAACATTTTAAATATCTATTATAAAATAATAAATCTATATAATAGTCATGATTTCCAACTTGCACACGATATTCTTTTCCTATGAATGAAAAATCTTTACCTATCTCTAATATAAAGTCTTTTAAATTATCTACAATAGCACTTTGTAAGTCTTTTTCTTTATAATTATTAGGTAAATCTAAAAATTCTAATGAATATTGATCTAATATTCTAGTATTAGGATAATCATCTTCCCCAACAAGTGCAGTTGTACTTTCTAGCTCATTACCTGCAGATAATATATATCTTTCATAGAAATGACTAGCTATTTGACGTTCCAATTCTCTTTTAGAATAATTATTTTTTATACATAATCTAATATAAAATTCTTTTTCTTCTATTGTTGATTTATGCGAAAATATTATTAAATTATTAGTCCAGCTAATTTGTCTCACCAGTGGTGCGACAATTTCATTATCCTTATAAGTATCATAAAACTGCATCATTCTATATAACCCAGCTCTATCAAAGCCCTTTAATGTTGGATACTTATTATTTATCCCATTAGCTATTTTATCTATAACCTTAGAACCCCATTTTTCAGATGCAACTTTCTCTGATAGATATTTACCTATTTCATAATACATAGTTACTAATTCTTCATTTACTTTACGATATGCATTTTCTCTATGTTTTTCAATCACCTTAACAATATCAGTAATTGAATCATCATTTACAATTTTTACATCATTATCTTTCAATGTAATCCACCGTCCTAAAAACAAATTTATTATACCACAAAAATTGCAAAAAATCCCTTAGGTAAGCCATTTTTTGCTTGATAAATTTTGTGAGAAATAGGACTTATAAATGATTATTTGAGCTTGATTTTAGAAAAAAGAGCAGAAAGTTAAATAAATATGAGAATACAATTTCCTAATAAATAAAAAAAGCCTCCGGGCCCGTAGGTATCCGGAGGACGATCCATCACGTGTATTATACACGTTATTTCTTAAAAGTAAATAGTTTTTATTGAGTTTTAATATTTTCACTTTTTTTTATTTTGCATATTCACTATTTTTTGTCATTTTGCAATATTTTTGTCATCGTTTGTCATTTTGTAATATTTTTGTCATTTTAGAAAGAGTTCCTTTTTCTCATTTCTTATTCCTCTCTATTTGCATTCTTATCTATTCCCATATAAGAATATACTAACGAATCATAATCCATTATAGCTCTATCATTTATATCTTCTAAATCATCTGAAAAATAATCATCTAGATCAAATTCTTCTATACATTCATTATCTATATGATTGAAATAATAATATAAAATATGCTTATTATCCTCTAAAATGCCTCTACCTCTAAATTTTAATATTTTAAGAGGAACATATTCCTCAAAATATTCTAATTTATTGAATGCTATATTAAATATCCAATCCTCACCATAATCATACCAAAGATTCACATTCTTTAAATCTAATATATCGATAGTGTAATTATCTAGTGCAGAATAACCAAATCCACCTCCATCTATTGGAGTAACAAAGTGAATATTTTTTTTATATAAGGATACTAAATGCTCTCCATAGCAATCCATAGTGGATAGAACTCCCATCATCATTTCGTATATACTACTTCTTATAGGTATTAACATAATTCTTTTTAAATCCTTAGGGAAATCTGTAGATTTCACATTTATCCTTATATATCTATATAAATATTCTCTTTTTATTAAAGAATATATAGATTTCATATCATTCTTTCTTTTCAGTGATTTCATATTGTTTGCTAAATCTAAATCATAAGGATTATCCGATAATAGATTATCTATTAATTTAATAAATGCATTAAATACTATCTTATTATAATAGTTTTCTCCTTCTATTTCTTTTATCTCTACATCCTTTTCTATTTCATCCCAAAAATAATCATATATTGCCGTTGTTTTCATTTTATATAGCCTCCTCATATATATTAATCATATACCAAATAAAAGAAAAATACCATTGTTTTTTATGAATATAAAGTTAAAAGCTTATAAAGCTTATTCTTTATTTTTTAGACAATTTTATATTATTTAATATATATAATCCATTATTTAAAGAAAGGATATTATTTTCTTTTTTTAAAGTGTTTAAATACTGTCTTGAGAATCCAAAGTGATCAACAATATCTTTTGATGTTAACACATTGTTATTTATATATTGGATTAAAGCATTATAAGATAATGGAAATTCTTTTCCATTATCTTTTATAAATAAATAATCATATCTATCCTTTGAATTATAAATAATTTCATTACCAAAGATAGATAAAAAAGGAATTTCTTTTTTATTTAAATGATCTAATATGTATGACTTATTATTTTTTAAAAAAACAATCAATTGATTATCTAAAGATATAAAGTCTATTATATGATATTCCATTCTATTTTTAATTTTGTAATCTAAATCAGATCCTTTAATCTCTTCTATATAATTATCATCCATAGATGAATTCCCTTTAGAAGATATAAGTAATAAAAGCTCATTGTAATATGGAATCTTATTATCCTTTAATATGTTATTAATATTTCCTCTTTCATAAGGTACTATTCTTTCATTAATCCATTTATAGGTCCAATAGGAATTCATGGTATATTTATTTTTATTTATGAAGGATTGAAAGAATATAGGATATTCTTCTAATCCTTCATTTAATTCGATATAGCAATCATCATATTTATCATTCATAAATAGATATCCATAAATACATTTTTTATTTCTTATAGAAAATATCTTCAAGTTCGTTCCATCTCCTTTGTAGTAATTGTTTAGCCTTTAGCATATATTCTAGATTATCTTTTGTGATGATACCTAAGAATATATTATCTAGATTTAAATTCTTTTTTGGAAACATATCTTTTGGTACAATTTTAATGTTTTCTTCTAATGAGCTAGAACCGATATAGGAATTTACTCTTTTATTTTTAAAAATATCATATGCTTTTATATCAGCTGATAAATAAGATGGAGATAATAAAGATAATCCATGATCAAAAAGAGGTGCTAAACGGTATTCCTTTGTTTTGTAATTATATAAGACTTCAATGTTTGCACCATGTCTATCTCTATTCATTATGAAATAATCAATTATAATCATATGATATATTTCATTTAAGAAATTATATCTTTTCATGAATGAAAGGATATCTTCATTATTTTCTTTATTTAATTCATAGAAATTTTCTAATGTCATTTTAGTCTCATTTGGTTTCTTAAAATCATATGTATAATTCAAATATGTAATATATTCTTTGTTATTAATAATAATCTTCCCTTTTATTAAATTATATTCTAAATGAGGAAATCCTAAATGAGATAATAATCTATCTGCAATAATTTCATTAAAGGATTCATAACCAAAGATTCCATTTACATCATCAAAATAGGATAATTTATAATATATTTTTTTGCCATTCCTATAAGAATAGCTTTTTAAATAAGAACCTGCAGTACCTGAGGATTGTCTAGATTTTGTCCAAGATAGATTTGTTAAATCGATTATTTCATCTATATTAACCATATATATCACCCAAGTATAAAATAGCATTTTAGTTGACGGTTGTCAAGTAAACTATAGTTTTATATAGATTTTAAATTATAACAAATCTTTATATCCTTTAAATAATCAAAATACATTGTAATATCACTACAAAATAGATTGTAACAGGTGTTACAATCTATTTCAAAAAAGCATTCCATAAGAAAAAGGACATCCAAAATAGGATATCCGTAGTAAAATCTTGTGAAAAGGAACCAAAAAAGCTAATTCAACCGAGGTCAAATTAGCGAATTAGCTTGATTTTTGATCTGTATCTAAAGATAATGTAAGACGGAAATCTGGAAGATTAAACTGGGAAAGTGTAAGTGTAGAATCACTCTTCTGCCTTACCTCAAGCCAGACGTCAAGTCTTCCTACTTCTAGGGTTCCACCACCATAGGCAGCGGTCTTTCCTTCAACTTTAAGGTTTGCCGGAGTGATGGTAAAGCCTTTATAGCTTTCTCCATCTGAAAAATCACGCCAAGAGGTAAAATCAATTCCCCCAGTATTTGATATAATACCGCATCTTACCTGAAAATCCTTTAATTTGGTTTTATCTACCTCAGTATCATTTTCAAATCCAAAAGATACATCATTTTCGCTTCCACTTAAATTTATAATTTCAAATTTATAAGTAAATATCTTAGATGGTACTAAATCTAAGATTTCTATTTTATTTAATAGATTCGATTCAGAATCTCTAGCTAGTGCGTATCTTTGATCTAAATATTTAAATGAATAAGTTTCATTATAATATTTATCCGCATAGGAAATATAGGTACCAGAACCTACATTAGGATTTAAATATTTACCTACATTATCATTTGATAATTTATCAGGTAGTCCATTATGGTTTAAATCGACTCCCTCATACATAGACACTAAGGATTGAATTTGTAAGATTTCAAATTCCATATCTTTTGATGTATCTATATTTATATACCATGCATAGGTCATAAATGTGATTAGCGCAATGGAAAAAATTACGCTAATTAAAGACATAATTAATTTTGATTTTTTCATATTGCGCACCTCTATAGCATTACATAAATAAATCCAATTTGAAGAGTCAAGAAGGATAATAGTGCATCTCCTGTATAGGTTGAGGATTTACCTACAAGCTCATAATATTGTGTAAAATCCTCAAATACTCTAAATGTATAATTTAAGGATTCATAATCCTTATCCCATATACCATTTAAGGATTCTATTCTTAAATTCGTATCATCGTCTTTTGTTATATCATAGGGGCTAAACCATTGGAAATCTTGTGTACTAAAATTATTTATTACTGTATTAGATGCATCCTTTAATGAAATGTTTTTCCATTTATATGCTCCCATAGCGTAATGCTTATGTCCATCTAACATAAAATCTTTATTACCATTTACATTCATAAAACCAATAGAATAGCTACTATTATCAAATTCATCCGTGATACTAAAGCCTATGGTAATATCTACATATTCTCCAGGAAGTAAGTTTCTTATAAAGAAGCCCTCATTTTGTGCTTCTGTAAAATCCTCATTTTTTATAACTATAGGAGTAACAGGCTGTACATCATAAAGAATTCTTTTCGTTAAATAAAGACTTCCATTATCTCTTCTTTTATAGGTTTCTATAGCCTTTGTATGATTTAAATAAGTAATTTCTGCAGTAATCGTATCACTGAATACGACATTATTGTTATCACTTGTAAGACCTGTACCGCTATTTACATTCGCTTGTTTATTTACTGCATACCAACCAAACGATAACACTATAAGCAAGAGGCTTGTAAGGGATAATACTATTAAATTGGATATAAGTTTAAATTTCTTATTCATTATAAGCCTCCTTTTTTTATTTATAACGATCTACATAATATTTAACGGTTAATATATAACCTGTAGAATAGGTTAATTTCACATAGAAGTATGTGGCAGTACCTACGGTTTTATCTTCCTCATGACTCCAAGATAGTTTACCACTTGTTTGAAGCCCAAATGGGTTATTACCAGGTCTTGCCCCATCTGTTACATTTGTAATATCTAGACCAAGAGAAGCAAATGGTTGATATAAAGCGGATATATCCTTACCTGATTGTAATTTATCCTGATAGCATATAGATTTTAATCTTCTATAATCATCAATAGAATTAGATTCTGCATATAATACTGGAATATTATTCGATACCGTATTATATACTGCAGATCCATGCCTCATTAAATCATAGAAGGATTGGAAATTACATATACCTGTAGAACCAACATATTTTACATCTCCATTTTCTGGTACGTTATTATATAAATATACCTTTTCTAGCGAGGTTACCTCGGATAAGGCATCAAAATAGGATATTTTATTGTTGGATATATCTAATACCTTAACGGTAGTTAACTTGGATAAAGCACTGATATCTGTAATATTACAATTCTTTAAAATTAGAGTATGTAGGCTTGGCATACCTGCTAAGCCTATAATTACAGAATTGGATACACTTTTACTATTAGATAAATCCACCTGAGTTACATTCTTTAAATAGCCAATTCCACTATAATCTTGTACTGAAGATAAATCTTTATCCGAAGAAGATATTAATATATCTTGGCTTAGCCAATCCATTGGGATAATGGTATTATTTTCATTTATGTTTTCTAACTTTTCGATTTGAGATGGCCTAAATTTATTATAAATCCACTTAAAGAAGGTTTGATCCTTAACTGCATGATGTACAGTTACACCACTTCCTGTCATTCCTTGTGCGTTATAGAATAATCCACCTAAAACGGTAAATTGAGTCGTATTTAAGTCTGTAAAATAAGTCGTATTGCCTACTACCTTAGCATAAGGAGTCCATTCAACATCATTTTCATTAAATTTATAATTATACATTAATATTAATCTTTGATTTTCTGTTAAGGATTCCTGTGCATCAATACTAAATATATAGTGGGCATCAGAATAGGATGCTATTTCCGATAATTTTTTAGTGCCTAAATGGGCATCTAACTGATTAGAGAAAGAATTTTGATTTGTATATTCAGGGAAGGTATATCTTACTTGTCCATTGTAATATAAATCTATTTTTAAGTTCTTAGGCTTAAAATAATGATAATTATAATATGTAAATTTAGAACCATCCGCTAAGATTTCTTCTTCTATTGTATAGGTTGCAACATCATATACAATATATGGTGGAATCAAATGTGGAGTATTTGTAGTACTATCATTATACGCAAATGGCATATCAAATTTTGTTAGTAATTCACTTGGCACCTCTGGGTCATAAATACTATAATAGCTTAAGAAGCTAGATAGTATAGATCCAGTAGAATCTAAGTAATCCACATATACATCAATATCTATTCTAGTTCCATCACTAAATGTGAAGGAAACGGTAATATATGGTGCCTTATCGATAGGTACTACATTATTATTAATAGATAATACATTATCATTAATTTGATAATAGGTCTCTGCTATAGAGGATTCCTTAATTGCATAGTTAATTTGAGTTACACCATGTTCTGTTATTAAATTTTTAACTATAGTATTATTGCCATTTTGAATGGTAGATACCGTTTCTAGTTGTAGATTTTGATATGTTTTATCATAAATGATTGCACCACCATATAAATGGTTCAATATTAAATGTGCAATAGATTCCTTTGTTGAAACATAGGTAGAATACATATTTAAAGGATCATTATTAATAACCAAGTGATAACAATTTAAATTAGGTTCAAAATAAACTGTATTTGATTTATCAGCTAATCTACCATCTACATCATTACCATCATAATCTGTTACAGAATATGTATATGTAATAAGACCTCCAAAGGCACTCTTTGGCAATTCTATTGCATGATCAAATCCATAATAATAATCACTGAATACAACATTTTCCATAATTGTTAATGCTTCTTTTTTATAATATGGTGAAATATAAGATTTTATTAAGGATTTAGAAACCAAATTCTTGGTGTTTGCATCTGTTAGCTTAACTACATGTAATTTAAAAACAAGAACATAATCTGTTGTAGATCCTGCGTCGGATATGGATATGGTTACCGTTAAGGTAACATCACTATGATCATTTAAAGCTGAAGTAGATATCTTACCATAATTCGATACAATATTTTCATTTGATGATTTATAACTAATATTTATATCACTAGATAAATAATAATATGGTAAATCTAAATCCTTATATACATAGCTACAATATTCTGTACTACCTTCAAATTCACAAGCCGTGCTTGGAATGAATTTTTCTATATCAAGTTTAAAATCATTACTACTTACCGTATGATAATCTTCAAATTTAGGGGCTTGATTCAAGCTTGAATTCAGTGCCTTCCCAACCATATATAGTGCACTATAGGCACTATATTTTTTATCTAAATGTACTATAGTGAAGATATCTGTAGATTCTGCAGTTACATTATTCTTTTTATATGAAACTTTATCTACTTTAAATCCTGATTTTATTAAATCAATAACAATAGCGCCTTTAGATTCTCCAGTAGTAACGATTCCAGTTTCAATAGTGCCATTATAGATACCTGATGTACCACTATAGCCTGATTTAAAGGTTAGGGTATAATTATTTAAATCTAATGTATGAGTATTTAAATCTATTTGAATATCCTTAGTTAATACTAAATCACTTGTTAACGTGATATCGTTTTTAAGACGTAATATAGCTCTATCACTAGATACAGATTCTTTGCTGTTATAGCTTGAATCTGTACCAGAGGATAATAAACCATAGAAGGAAGCTACTTCTATAATATTATCTTTTTCTATACTAGATACATTATTCAAATCTTGGCTTCCTGCTTGATTTTTAACATAAGCATAAATAGAAATGCCAAGGAATAGAGAAAATGTAAAAATGCTTAAAATAATAATTCCTATTTTCTTTTTCATAGATAGCCTCCTTCCATACAAATTACCATATAACGGTACCTACAAACTTAATCTTGTAGGTCTTTACTTCATCATCCATATGGTTGCCATCACCATTTGGATCTCTTATTACTGCAGAAATAATTAATTCATATGTTCCTGCATAACCTAAGTAATTACTTTGAT
>NZ_JAXFPY010000134.1:0-8666 GCF_034179385.1 Anaeroplasma sp. | reverse complement strand
TATCTACAGAAGAAAAAAATGCCAAAGCAATTCATGTATATGAGGAAAATGGCTTTAAAAAGACAAAGGATTATTGTGGTGAAGAAATTATATTAAAATATGATTTAAGTAAGTAATGTAAATTGTATTCATTATGGAGTCCTTTGCCAATCAAGTACAATAGGATTGATACTGGCTATCAGTCCTTTTTTTCTTTTCATATCATATCTTTTGTTATATTTTCTAATTTCATAAATTCACTTGTCGGTTTTCCGCACCTGTTAAAAGCATATCAAATTCTATTAGAGTCATTGCAATCCCTCAAGTAATGATTTATCACAGGATACATTTTATCTTAACTTAATTGTCACAAATTATTTTGACATATGCAATAAGTACACGGTTATAATAATTATAAAATGATTTCAAAAAAGTATTTTTTAACTTAATACATAGGCTTTAATAACAAATATTTGAAGTTTCAAATAGGAACTATAGAATTTTTAAGAAATGTAGATAAAAATTGGAATTGTTTTTTCAAGAGAATTGGTGTATATTCTTTCTAATACTAGCTATTTTTGGGGGTGAGAATTATGATAAAGGAATATAAAAATGGTGATGAATTCTTAATGGAAAATCTATCAAGCTTGGAATTAAATCCTTATATGACAAGCCTAATTATAGCAGATGCTAAAGCATTAATGGAGATCTCTAAATCAAATTATGCATTAAAAATCGAAGAAGATGATCAAAAGCTTTTAGCTATAAGAATTGAACCATTTCATTTATTATTTTATGGAGAGGAAAAGCTTCTTTCTAAGCTATTAGAATATATTGATGAAAAGGAATATAGATATGATGGAATTTTCACGTCTACTATAATTGGAGATGAGCTATTAAGATTAAATATGGGATATCATAAAGATATAGGAATGGATTTTATGATTGCAGATTCTATATTTGAACCATCCTCGAATAAGGTTATAACCCCATCCTTATCAGATTTAGATGAAATCTATAAAAATATGATAGAATTTGTTAAGGATTGTGGATTACAAGATAAGATCTATAAAGAAAAAATCCAAGAAAAATTAGATCATTATAGAGTAATCAAGGTAGGAAATGAAATCGTAAGCATGGCCTCCTATTCTATAGAAAGTAAGGATTCTATAAGAATAACTCATGTATATACGAAAAAGGAATACAGAGGATTAAAATATGCAAGAATGGTAGTAAATACTCTTAAGAATGAAATCATTTCTATGGGCTATAAGGCAACTTTAAATGTGGATCAGAAAAATCCTATTTCCTATCATTTATATACCTCACTAGGCTTTAAGAGGATGTTTTCTCAAGCAATTTATTTAAAATAAATGTATAAAGTATGAAGTTATTATGCAAAGAAAAGAAAAAATAATTTCAAATAGAATCCTTTTAATGCCCCTAAGAGATATAGATTATATACCAATGATGGAAATGGTTAAGGATGATAAAATTAAAGAAACCTATATACTTTCTGATTTTTCAAAGATAGATGAGGAAGCCTCCTTTTTCCATCATTTAAAGGAATTATCCTCAAGTTTAACAAAATTCATTTATGGCATATATTATAACGATCTATTGGTAGGCTTTATAAATGAGGTGGATAAAAACGAAAGAGAAATAGAGCTTGGCTATTTCATAAGCCCAAAATACTCTTGTTCTGGATTTGCAACAGAAGCCTTAGGTATTGCTATAGATCATTTATTTGAAATGGGCTATTCTATGGTTTATGCTTCTTGCTTTGAAGAAAATATTGCAAGTGCTAAGGTTATGCAAAAGTGCGGAATGTTTTTATTAAATAGGAAGGATACTATAGAATATAGAGGTAAAGTTCATAATTGTATTTATTATGGAATAAGAAGGATAGATAAAGAAAAATATGAAACCCTTATTGGAGATAAAATAATCCTAAGAGCTGCAAAAAAACTCGATTATTCATCTATGCTTAAAAATGTATGGGGAGATATAGATGTATATAAGTGGATGCTATATGCTCCAACACTTGATGAAGAGGATGCCATAAAAAGAAATGAAAGATCTATCCTCTTTCAAAAGAATCATTATGCATATTATATTGCCCTTAAGGATAGCAATATGGCGATTGGCCTATGTGGAATAAGAGAATATGAAGAGGGAAGATTCGAAGAAACAGGTATATGTATTGGTAAGGAATACCAAGGGATGGGCATTGGTAAGGAGGTAGTTTCTTTACTATTAGATTTATCTTTCGATAAGCTTATGGCTAAGGATTTTCGATATGGCTATTTCCATGATAATATAAAATCTATGAAGCTTGCCCAATCCTTTCAATTTACCTATGATCATGAAACTCTTTTGATAAGACCATGGGATAAGGAGAAAAAAAGGATAACCATATGTATTTTAAAAAAAGAGGATTATGAAAAATCCTTAAAGAAATAGATTCCATATTCTGTTTTTGAGTGGTTTGAGCTATCAAACCATTTTCTCTTGTGATGGATTTTTAATACCTTCTATGGTATAATAAATTGAGGTATTATATATGGATATAAAGGAATATTTATTAAGCATTGATGAAATAAATACAGCTATATATACGATTAAAAAGAATGTAAGCATGAAGATACAGCTTGTAGCTCCATATAAAAGAAAAGAGGAAGCAGGCTTCATTTTAGTTTTAGGAGGTTCTTTTTTTTCTCATATAAATACTCTAGATGGTATTTATATAAATGAATTTATGAATGCTATAAATAAAGGATTATATCCTATATTAGATAAAAAGAGCTTTGATTATGTACTAGAGGATACTCTAAGGAATTTAAAAGAGTTGCTTCCTATAGTATCTATTGTTGATGCTACCAAAAGGCTTCATACACTCTTCGATGAAATTAGAAGATATATGAATCATACCTTACTTAAAAAGGAACTAAAAAGAATTGAACCATATACCTATTCTATTCTTTATCATAGACCCTGTAAGGTTATGGTAAATAGTGATTTAAAGAATACCTCCATTCATGAAATGCATGAGGTATTAAATTCATTAAATCACCAAAATATATTAACGATAATATATCCAAAATCCTTTACAGAGGATTCCAATTTTTCTTCTTATTTACTAGAAAAAAAATCCTTCTATAATACTTATATTTCTAGTGGTGCTATGCCTATATGTGGCATAGAAAGATTAAAGGAATCTGGCTTAGATGAAATTATTATACCCATTTTCTCTATGGATCCATTCATAGAAGAAAGATTAAGTGGTAATAAAATAAAGGAATTAATGTCTTTAATTAAGCTATCCTTAACAGTAGGACTAAAGGTAACTATAGAAACAAAAATAAGAGAAGAAAATAAGGATTATCTATCCTTACTTAAATATCTTTATTCTATCGGAGTTTATAGCTTCATTATTGATTTTGATGATGCATTAAAGGATAAGGATATATTACTTAAGAGAATTCATTATTTTTCTTTAATGTATTTATTAGATATTAAACTTTCTACCTATGGAATATTAAAGGATAAGGAAATTAAAAGATTAGGTATTTATCCATATTATAAGGAGGATAGGGTATCCACCTATTATACAAAGAGTGATTTTAAGCTTTATGCAGATAAGGAATTCAAGTATTTGCTCGGAAGCTTATCTATGGAAAAAATAGAAAATATATTTCATTCTAGTCTTGCAAAAAGATTGAGGAAAGAATCTTTAAAGAGGAAATAAAATGAGAAATAAAGTGACGAAGGAAAGGCCAGAAAAAATTGAATATACCGCATCATTTAAGGTAAACCGTAGTGATGAGCTATTAGAATTCTTACTTAAAAAGATGAATACATCAAGAAATAATGTAAAGAATTTATTATCCCATCATATGGTATTAGTTAATGGTAGCCCTGTAAGCCAGTATAATTTAATGCTTGCGAAGGATGATGAGGTTAAAATTACAAAAAAGCCACAGCTTGATATGCCAAGAGTTAAAAACAATTCCAAAAATAAAAAGGATAAGCCTAAAAGAGTTTATCTTGATATTCTTTATGAGGATGATGATTTTATTGCGATCAATAAGCCAAATGGCTTATTAAGTGTAGAAAGCGATAAGGAAAGAGAATGTGCATTTTCCTATGTTTTAGAATATATGCAGGAAAATGACCCAAAATCTAGACCGTTCGTACTACATAGAATCGATAAGGAAACGAGTGGTGTATTAGTTTTTGCTAAAAATGTTAAAATTCATTCCATGCTAAAGCTCAATTGGAATGAATATATAAAAACAAGAGAATATTTTGCTATGGTAGAGGGAACACTAAAGGAAAAGGAAGGCAGAATAACCTCTTATTTAAAGGAAAACCAAAACAATTTGGTTTATTCCACACAAGACCCATCCGGTCTACTTGCGGTAACGGATTATAAGGTCAAAAAGGAAAACGGACAATATTCCTTATTATCCGTATTGATCTTTACAGGAAGAAAGAACCAAATTCGTGTTCATATGCACGATATTGGTAATCCTATTGTAGGTGATGACAAATATGGGTGTACAAAGAATCCATTAAAGAGGCTAGGACTCCATGCCTCTCGTTTAGAGTTTTTGCACCCAATCACAAAGGAGCTAATCTCCATTAAGGCTCCTGTACCTAACATTTTCTATGGACCATTTGAGAAGGAGAGATAACATGAATAGTGAAGAATATTTATCCTTTATGGTTTCTTATTTTAAAAAGAATAGAGCTATTGCAAAGGATATTGTAGAGAAATATATAAATTCAGAATCTATGAGTGTAAATTTAGATGCATTTATATCCATGCTACCTGAAATTCTATATAGCCTATATAATTTTATTTCTACTTCCGATTATGTTTCTAAAATCATCAAGGATGATTGTGAAACATTAGAAAATGATTATCTGAAATTAACAGAAAAGCTTATATATATTTGGACACATGCAAGCATTCCTTTAACTATTTCTTGGGAAAGGAATTCAAGCGAATTCTATAGAAGAATTCTAATCCCTCTACGCTTCAATTTGTCCGATATTATGTATGGTGCATTATCTACCATGAGAAGTCAAATGAGTGAGCTTGTCTATCTTGAGGTAGGTGAATATGCTTTTGTATCCAATAAAGAATATAGTGATCAGGATGATTATACCTATTTAGCATCCGATTATGCATCCTATGCGATTTATAGCTTAAATGATGCTAAAATGTGTTATGGATATATGGATCCTTGGATTTTTAATATCAAAGCAAATCATATCAGAATCCTAGATGATTCTAAGGCTTTAGAGCCTATGCTTCTTATAGATGCAAAGGGCTTTGGTATTTTTGAGGGAAACCAAGAAAATGTCTTATTTTCCATAGGAGATCCTATGTATCAAACAAAGGATAATGTTAAAGCAAAAGAAATGCTAGGTGTAGATTTTTCTGATACCAAAATAGAGGATATAAAAGCAAACCTAAGGGAAAGCTTCTACCTTACACAGTATAGGTATGAGGCTAAAGAAGAATAATAGGAGAAAAAATGAAATACGCTTTATTAATTGATTCAGAAAATGCTGAACCAAGAATGGATGAGGTATTCCAGGAATTAACGAAGCTTGGGGATACCCCAATTCGTTATTTAATCGGGAATTTTACCCAAATTCCGCAGACGCATCCATGGTTAAAAATAGCTCAAAAGCATGCAATTACATGCGTGCAGACTATGAATTTTACAAAGGGAAAGAATTCGCTAGATATTTCCCTAGTTATTGAAGGTATGAAGGTCTTATATGAAAAAACCTTCATCGATGGAGTTATCATTGTCGCATCCGATTCCGATTACACCCCACTTGCAAGAGAATGGAGAAACGCAGGTAAAGAGGTTATTGGAATTGGAAGAAAGCTAACTCCAGAATCCTATAGAGCTTCCTGTACGAAATTTATCTATTCTGAAAACATCTATAATAAAAAGACAATTGAAGAAGAGGATAATGGTACAGAAATTGTTTCTATTGAAAAAATATATGAAATCATTGAGGCAGTACTAAATGAAAATAATGGTATGGCACAGCTATCTGTTATTGTGGAGTCCATTCGTAAGGCCTATACGGATTTCGATGTAAGAAATTATGGCTATCAAAAGGCTAGAGACTTCTTCCAAGCATCCTTTAATAATAAGCTAAAGCTCACAGAGGAAAAGAAGAATTCCTATTTCCTATCCTTCCGCGATAAGCTTGATGAGGAGGTAAGAATTGTCATACCTCTAAAGGAAGAAAAAAAGGCTATAAAAAAGGAAACCAAAAAGGTTTCCAAAAAAGAAGTGAAAAAAGCTTCTACAAAGCCTGAAAAGAAAAAGGCTTCAAAGCCTAAGAGTGCCAATTCCAAGCCAAAGGTAACTATCGTAGAGGATGATTTGGCATTATAAGAGGGGGGATATTCCCTCTTATTTTTTTCTTATTTTCGCAATAAAGAAGCCTTCAAAATATTCATTTGGTAAAACGAGTAGGCACCCCTCAATTTTGGTTGGAAGTAGGGGTAAGCCTCTAAATTCAATAGGTACTATTTCTATATTGAATTCCTTTAAGGCACGAGATATAATCTCTTCATTTTCTATAGGAAGTATGGAGCATGTAGAATAAACCATACAAGAATTAGGCTTTAATATTTGAATTGCCTTTTTTAGTAATTCATATTGAAGATGTGCTGAATTTTTTACTAAATCATAGCTGAATGCCTTTAGTGCCTTTCTATTATTTAAATCAATAGTACCAGACCCACTACATGGTGCGTCTAGTAAAATTTTATCGAAGGAGAAGAAATCATCTAGCATTTTAGCATCAGTTCTCATCACAAAAACATTTTTCGCATTTTGTACCTCTATGTTATGCTTTAGCCTTTCTGCTCGAATTTTATTGACCTCACAGGCGGTAATCTGTGCTTTACCGTTGGATAAGGCAGCCATCATAGTGGTCTTTCCACCTGGCGCTGCAGCCATATCTAATATGGTATCCGTTTCCTTGATATCTAAAAATAGAGGTGGAAGCATTGAAGATAAGCTTTGAAAATAGATTAGCCCATCCGAAACGAGCTTTGTATCATAGAATTCCTTTGCAGATCGAGCGGGTAAAATATATGCATGCTCAATAGCATCATATTTTATATATTTTACTTGCATAGAATCTAAGATATCTAATACCTCTTTGTCACAGGATTTTAATGTATTGACTCTAAAGGTGGTATATCGCTTTATAGAATACCCCTCAAGGATTTTATTTACAAGTTTGAGATCATATTCCTTTTTTAATAAATCGATTAAGAATTTAGGCGCATTATTTTCCATGATTTATACCTCAAAAAGAATTATATCATAAGTTCTATTTATTTTTCAAAAAGATGAAAGTATATTTCATGATTTTTCGTATATAATGAAATAGACCTTGTCAATTTTATGCAGAAAAAAATAAAAAATATAATATATAAAATATCTAAAATGCTTAATATAAACCCGCCAAAAATTCTATTTGGTATATTTGGAAATTCCTTTTATACTGCTGGAGTATGCCATATTCATGTATATGATTCCTATAATAAAACATTATTCTTAGCTCTTCATGAATTAAGACATCATTACCAATATACTTATATGATGCATATAGAGGATTCTATATCGAATAAAATAAAGGACGAATGGAATGGATGCATCCCCTATGATGCATCCTATATAGAAGGAGATGCCTATACATTTAGCTTATTTGTATTTCAAATGATTTTACATATTCCCTATAAAATAGAAAATAAGACAAAGGAAATGATAATCCATTTCTTAAGGGAGAATTCCTTTATTTTTTCTGCCTTCTTGTAGTATAATTGATAGTAGAGAAATAAAAGTATAAAAGAGGTTTCTATGGAAGATAAGAAGATAGATGAAATTAATGACATTATGACATTATTTTTAGATAATCTAACAGAGATTGCAAAAATACATACCGAATACATGGAAAAATTAGGTGTTGATCATGAATATACCAAATTTGCTAAAGGGATGGTAAAGCTATTTAATCAATACCAAAGATTATATTCCTATATTTTAGATCAAGAGGATTATGCTCGTCATTTAGTTAAGGTATCCGAATATGCTAAGGAGGTATTATCCTATAAGCCGTATGAATTGCTTTTAGGCAATTATTTTAAAAGAAAATTTACTCTTAAGAGAAACAAGCCTCTAAGAGAAGCTGCTATGAAAAAGCTTGATTTAGAAATCGATAGGATTAATGAAATCATCAATAAGGATGTAAAGATAGAAGAAAAAGAAGGCGTATAATATGTATTTAAATAGACTTGAAAGTGTATATAAACATATGGAAAGAGATGGCTTACATCAAGCCATTATCTCCGATAAGAATGCATTATTTTATTTGTTTGGTTTCCATTTTGAATCTGGTGAGAGAATGATTGCATTATTACTTAGAAGCAATATGCGGCCCATATTCGTTCTAAATGATTTATTTTCCTTTAGCGATAAGGATGTCGATGTCATTTATTATAACGAGAGTGAGAATGGTCCAGATAAATTATTGCCCTATATAAAGCATTATATGGCCTTAGGTATCGATAAATCCTTTCCATCTAGATTCTTAATAGCCCTAATGGATTTACATGCGGCAAGTGCCTATAAGACATC
>NZ_JAXFPY010000133.1:0-4077 GCF_034179385.1 Anaeroplasma sp. | reverse complement strand
TTGAGATTCTAACGCATTAATATGAATTTCGCGAATCGTTGTAATTCTTCCTGGAGTAATATAACATCCTGCATAAGAATAATCAAAGCATGAATCCTTTTCTTTAAAATAGGATTCTGTTAAATTAATTTCCCTTCCATCATCGATGAAGATAACCATCGTATTATATAATCCGATACACTTCATATCTAGAAGCGTATCAGGACTATTTTTAATTAGATGAATTTTTTTTGTTCTTTTTCTACCTTTCCTTTAGAACCTCACTAGGATAAAAATTCAAAATCTTTTGTAACATACTCTAATCTCTTAACTGTAATATCTCTGCAGATATTCGATTCACTATTAGATATTAGAATTACCTTTCTGTTACCATTATCCTCTTTATTAAGTTCAATAACTGCTTGTCCTACAGTGCCTGAACCTGCAAAAAAATCTAAAACTATGGAATTCTTATTTGTCGTTGCTCGAACAAATTCTTTAATTAGCTTTACTGGCTTTGGAGTAGAAAATGCCTTTCTATCTCCAAATATTTCCTGGAGTTCATCTTTGGCTGATGATGTCGTCCCAAAACAATCCCATATGTTAGGCCATGATGCTTCCTTTTCTTTTAAAATATCACCATCAAAATATGGTTGCATAATTGGATTTAAGGAAGTATTCTGATTCTTTTTGCATAAAATAATATATTCATACAAAACATTCTTTTTATTTGGATTTATGTCTCTATTTGTATCAAACTTTGGGTGTAATTTTTTCCATTTGGATACAAATACATTTTTTTTGCCAAATATATCTTTAGCCAAAGCAGTTAGTCCCTTGACTTCACCTTCATCAATATTTATAACCAAGAAACCATTTGGAGATAATAAATTATATGCTAAGCTTAATCTTTCAGAAATAAAATTATAATAACCCTCATCATAATTACCATCTTTATAGCCAATATAATCAATATGACTATTATATGGTGGATCAATTAAGATGGAATCTATTTTACCAAAATAGGACTCTTGCATGGACTTTAAAGTAAATAGATTATCTGATTCAATTACATAATTGCATCTTGAATCTCTTCTTATTAATTTAGCATTCGTATTAATAAGGGCATTGTTATCAATGAAGCAATCCTTGTATACAGATACTTCCCGTAAATGATTGCAATGAGCAAATGCCCATTCTCCAATATAGTTTACCAAATCAGAACAATATATTTTTTCTAATGAATCACAGTTTGTAAAGCATGTCTTAGAAATCGTATTGACGTTATGAAGATTTATAGAAGTCATCTTGCCACAGCCAGAGAATGCACCGCGTTCAAGTTTTGTTACTGAATCGGGAATATGAATATCGCCTACTGCTAGTTTTCCTGGATAACAAATCAACTTTGACATATTCTTATTGTATAAAACACCATTTATTACTTTGTAATATGGTGTATTGGATACAAATTCAATATTGCTACAACCTACAAAAGGATTATATCCAATATCCTCAAGTGTTTCGGGTAGTACGATTTTTCTTATTCCCTTACAATTCCAAAAGGAATTTCTATTGATTTTTTTTACAGGTAAAAGCGTTAAGCAATCTGTGTTTATCGAATTTAATGATCCACAAACAGATGTCTTAAATTTATCATAAATGACATCATCCACAATATGATAATTTGATGACTTATTATCAAGCTTAAGCTTTGAGCATCCAGAGAATGGATTATTTTCCATTTTGAGTAAACTTTTTGGAAGATGAATAAGCTCTAAATTATCACAAATAAAGAATGTATGCTTTCCAATAATCTTAATTGTATCTAAAACATAATATTCCTTATTTTGACTATGGATAGGATAGTAGATTAAAGTATCTAAATCCTTATTCATTAAAGCCCCATCAATAATCTTAAAATATGGAGATTCATTTAAAAGATTTAAATTAGGACAACCTGCAAAAGGATTATTCCCCATAAATCTAACGCTCTTAGGAATTACAATTCTTCTTAAATTTTTACAATTATAAAAAGTATCTCCACCAAGATTAACTACAGTATCTGGTATGATTACTTCTTCAATAAATTGATTATCCCAAAATGCACATGAAGCAATTTCAGTTATACCAAAAGGAATAGATACATTCTTTTTTGTTCCGATGTATTTAACTGCTTTATCCCCATCTATAATAAAATCATCAGACTTTATATCTTCTTTATTATAAATGTTGTAATAGTCTTGTCTTTGCTCTAATTCAAAAACACCATACTTATAGATTTCATTGGAGAAATCCTTGATTCGTGTTCTTCTTTCAATTACACCACTAACAAGTCTAGATTCATATCTAATGGATAAGAATGTGTTCGTTTTGATACTAATTTCATCCTGTAAATCCATATGATTCCATTCAAAGCACTTAATATATAAGTTCTTGCAATAGATATCATATTCATTGTCTAAATCTAAAATAATTTCTGATGGGTTATATCCCATATTAAGAAGTTTATCAATACATTCTAAAATCACAAAAGATTTATGAGAATCTAGATTTAATCTATCTCCATTTACTACTGTAATTTTACCTAAATCAGCATATTGGGCTTCAGCATAGATAGTTATTGTATTATTTTGATATTGCTTAATAAAGATATTTTCTTCCACCTCATAATATCTTAAATTCCAATATAATGCAGTATACTTCATATCTCTAGCTATTCTTAAATCTGCTATATTCCCCATCTAATCACCTAGCCTTTCAACAATCTTAGTAACTATTTCCTCTGGAGTTAATTTTCCTGTATCAATTACCATATATGGTAATTTTTTTAATTCGCAAAAATAAATCATTTTTTCATATGCCTCTTCTGCAAGTTTAACCTTAGTAAGATCACCATCATGAAGATTTCTTGATTTTAATCTTGCTTCAATAACTTCAGGCTTAGCATATAGAATTACTGTTAAAGTTGGCTTTCCAATCTTTTTTAGGATTAAATTATAGATATCTAAATTATCCTTAGTTCCACTCCAACAATAATTAGAAACTATATGTCTATCTGTAACGATATTTTGATTCTTAAATTGATTGTATGTAAATAGGTTATTTAGCCCATAATACCATGCTGTAAAATTTCTATCTGGATTTGCATTAACTATTTTTGCAATCCTTTGATATTCATCTTTACTGCCATAAAGGTATTGTAATCCCTTCTCAACAAAGGTATAGCCTAATCTATCAGCTAATAACTTACATGTAGTGGATTTACCTACTCCATCCATTCCTTCAATAGCAATGTGCTTCATCCCTATTTGCCCTCCTTTAATTCCTCTAATTCTTCAAGCGTTCTTGGGGTAAATCCAATTACATCTACACCACAATTAAATGCAAACTTATCCTCATAATACTTTTTTATTTGTTCGTATTCCAAGCCGTTTGCAATGTCTTTATTATGTATATGGCCATAAACAAGATAACTACCATAGTTATAATTCCACCAGTCCATTAATGGATAATGACAAAGAAATACTTTTTTATCTCCATCAGTGATGAAATCCATTGCCTTAAAAGACAAGAAAATATTTGATTTAGCTATATACTCCATAAGAGGAATATCATGATTTCCAACAATTAAATGCTTCTGCCCTTTTAGTTTTCTATACACTTCTACGGCTTCTTCATTAATTCCAAGATCTCCAAGTATGTAAACTAAATCATCATCCGTCACTCTATTATTCCAATTCGAAATAATAGCCTCTTCCATCTCATCCAAAGATTTAAAAGGTCTTTTGCATTTTTCAAAGATCACTTGATCTTTAAAATGAATGTCAGCTATATAATATATCATTCCTAATTTGCCCTCCTTGCTTTAACCTCATTCTTCTTACCATTCGTAAATCCATCTAATATTTCAAGATAACCAGATACTCTCCTAATTCTTGTTATATTTGTTGATTTACATTTTGGACATACATCAAAGACACCAGATGTATTACAGCAGTTACAAACATCCTTTGGGAAATTAAATCCCAAATAATGCGTTCCTGCCTTAATAGCAATATCCAAATATTCAAGTAATCCTTCAATATTAGATAATGGGAC
>NZ_JAXFPY010000131.1:0-17844 GCF_034179385.1 Anaeroplasma sp. | reverse complement strand
TGTTACTTCAAGAGTTTCAAAGACAATGTCATTATAGTTATCATTTCCGTTTACTTTATAATAAACCGTATAGCTACCTGCATTTGTAGCTTGTGGTAATTCTTCTTTGTAGTTTTCACCATCTAAGCTATATACTAATGTACCTGCGTTGACAGAACCTGCATGAATTAATGCTAGTGGAGAACCTGTATATGTTAATTCTTTAGCTTGTGGTGCTACCAATGTTGGATTTGCCTTTGCAATAATAGTAGTAAAATTACCACCTTCAACTTGATTATAATTTGTTTTATCATAAACAAAGCGATAATAAACAGTATAATTACCTGCATTTGTTGCAGTTGGAATATTTTCGCTATATATATTGCCATCTAGACTATATTCAATTGAACCTACATTGATACTGCCTGCACGAATCAATTCTTGTGCTAGTCCATTGTATGTTAATTCTTTTGGAGTAGGAAGTGTATAAACTACTTCTCCCTTAGATATAAAGCTTTGTACATATCCCGAAGGAATATCATTATAGTTTTCATTATTAATATCATATTTATAATAAACTACATAATTACCAACATTCTTTCCCGCTGGAATTTCTTTACTGTAGTTTTCATCATCTAAACTATATAAAATTGTACCTAAACTTGTAGAACCAGGAATTACTAATTCTTGATTGGCATCATTAAATACCAAATTCTTGCCTATAGGAAGTGTATATTCTAGGTTAGCTTTTTGAATAGTTAATGTTGCGCTCATATTAGGGATTGCTTCATAATTTAAAGCATCTCCCGTAAATGTTGCAACAATGGTATATGTACCTACATTTGTGCCCAAACCACTATAAGCTACTGTGACACCAGAAGGTAAAACGCCATTAATTTCAATTCCCTGCTCGTTACCATTGTATGTTACTGTTTTATCTACTAAGGATATCTTACTCATGTCATAGACCGTTTTAGAAATTGTAACTTCAATGTTTCCTTCCTTATTTAAATGCTGTGAATCGCCTTTAATCTTATAATAAACCTTATAAGTACCGGCATTTGTTCCAGTTGGAACGTTAGCACTATAATTAACTCCATCAAGACTATATGTGATTGTACCGCCTTCTACATTAGCCATAACCAATTCCTGAGATTCACCATTATATACTAACGCTAAAGGTTCAAACTCTACAATTGGATTAATCTTTATCCATTCAAATGAAGCATATAATTGATATGATTTTAATGTTTGGCTTGGATCAATTGTGGTTACTAAACTATCGTAATTGAAATTAGGATCTTCAAACCATCCTTTAAACAAATATCCTTCTTTTGAAGCATCATTTAAATAAATAGGCTCATCAGTTATATTATAACTTACAGGATTCTCTCCATTTACACCGCCATCTAAATGATATGTAATGGAATAATCTATAGGATTTTCAATGTAATGTAATTCTAAATCTCCTGTAATCTTTGTGCCTAATTCAAATTTGTTTTTGTTATCATCTACAAAATATGGCATCTCATAGCCTAATTTTTGCGTTAATTCATAATCAAATGAAGAATTAAATGGGACCTCTAGGTAATCTTTTTCCTTATCTCCATCATATATGCATACGATTGCATATACTTCTATATCTATAGTACCATTATAGCTTTTATAATTCATATCGTTAGGAATAAATGTATAATCGTAGGATTGAATACTTGGGGATAAGAATGTACTTGTTAAGGAAACATCACCTAAAACTATATTGCCACTAGATGTAAATTCATATTCAAATTCCATTTGGTCTATATTCATTTCAGAAGTGAAATAATTACCACTAACAAGTGGTTGATTATATAGAACCCGAATATCTTCTAATTTTACCTCTGCAGGTTCAATGGTTATCGTTGTAATCTTATAATCATTCTCTAAGGCTACCTTTACATAATAAGTACCTGCATTCTTTGGAAGACCTGTAGTATAGGTATCATCTAGAGGATTGTCATCCTTCTTTTCAGAATACGAGTAAACAACCTTGGCTTTATCATTTTCATCAAGGTTCAAAACTTTTGGTGCTATTTCTTCACCACTATATGTAAATGTCTGATTTTCATCCATCGTCCATTCTTTTTTTCCACCATCATTTATTTGGCTATTGGATACAATTATAGCTGTTGTACCACCACCAATGAGTAATAGTGCTACAAGGATTATAAGGATTATAATCCATAACTTCTTTTTATTTTTCATTTCTAGCATCCCCTTTATAATTATGAATAATTATAATACTATACTTTATTAAGTATAGCATAAAATAAATGTTCAAACAACTTAAACACTGCTCATTCAAAAAACATCGGTCATGTCATAAAACAATTTCTAAAAAAACAAGAATAATATGGCATAATCTCCTTGCCCTAGCTAATTTTATTCCTTTTTAAGCATGTATAGAATTCCAATAGTCCCTCTTCCGCAATGGCTTGAAATTACACATCCAGCGACGGTAGATATAATATCTACATTAGGAAACATTTCCCTTAATCTTACATATAAATAATCCCTATATTCATATGCTAGCGAATGGGTAATTAAGATATGATCCAAATCTACTCTATCCTTATCCTCTTCAATTTGCTTTAAAAGTGCATTTAAAGCAACCTGCATCTTGCCTATTGGCTTTTTACCAACACTCATCTTACCATCTCTTACAATGATATATGGCTTTATTTTAAGTAATGTACCTACAAATCTTGCAACGCCACTACATCTTCCGCCTTTATATAAATAATCCATCTTTTCAATGACAAATTGAGATAATACAAGCTTTGTATTTTCTTCCATATTGTGGGCTACTTCCTTAGCGCTAAGTCCATTTTTAATATCCTTAGCTGCCTTCAAAAGTAATAATCCAATACCGCTCGATAGATTCTTTGAATCTACAATATAAATCTTTTCCGGTGCTACCTCTTCCTTAGCTAGATTTGCATTTTGGAATGTCGAAGACATTTGAGCAGATATACCTGTAAATACAATTTCATAACCTAAATCAACATATTTTTGGAATACAGCTATAAAATCCGCAACAGATACAGCACTTGTTTTAGGTAATTCACCCTTTTCGTCTACCTTCTTATATAACTCCTCTGTCGTTATATCCATTCCATCCTTATAGGATTCTACACCAAAATTTACATATAGTGGAATTACTTCAATATCTAATTCAGCTAATAATTCCTTATTTAAATCATTCGTTGAATCTGTTATAAGTTTAACCATAAGCCACCTCAATACATATGTTTTTACGATGTACTTATTATATATCAAAATTCTATCATTTGCAATTCAAGTGAAATTTTCATACATTTTTTTAAAAATTGTACATTCTTTTTTTATAATAAAGTATAATATTTTCGGGTGATGAAAAATGAGAGCACTTTTAGTTGGGGCATCCCTAAAGGATGATAGATATGACATTGAATATTCCCTATCTGAGCTTCATGCTTTAGCTTTAGCCTTAGGTATTGAGGTTATCGATAAAATGTATCAAAAGCTAGATCGAATGAATTCAAAAACCTATGTTGGTAGTGGTAAGATTAATGAAATCATTATTGCTATACATGCTTATGATATTGATCTTTTAATCTTTAATGATGAATTATCTCCATCCCAAATCAGAAACATAGAGGAACTCGTTCATATTGAGGTTATGGATAGAACCTATTTAATCTTAAAAATCTTTGAAGAAAGAAACCAAACCAAAGAATCCTTACTAGAAATTAAGCTTGCGAAGGATTTATATCTATTACCTAGGGTACAGTATTTAAGAGAAAAGGAAGACAGGATTGGTGGAGGCGCAAAAACTAGGGGTAAGGGTGAAACCCAGCGCGAGCTTGACCAAAGGCATTTAAGAGGAGAAATCCTAAGAATTCGGGAGGAATTGGATCGACTTCAAAAAATGAAATCGAATCAAATCGAAAAAAGAAAACGAAATGAAATCCCTATTGTAGCCCTAGTAGGCTACACCAATGCAGGCAAATCCTCTACGATGAATACCATATTAGAATATACCAATACTAAGGAAGAAAAAAAGGTGTTATCTAAGGATCAGCTTTTTGCAACGCTATCCACCTATAATAGAAAGATAACCTATAACAAAATTGATTTTATGCTAGTAGATACGATTGGATTCGTATCTAAGCTACCGCATAATCTAATTAATTCCTTCTACCAAACCCTAGAGGAGGTTAAAAATGCGGATTTGATCATCCATGTACTAGATTCTTCTTCCCCCTACATCAATGAGCAATTGCGTGTTGTACTTGAGGTATTATATTCCCTAGGTGCGAATAAAATACCTACCATATATTTATTCAATAAATGGGATAAAACTATAAATGAAGGATTATCTATGCCTGGAGCGAAAAGCTTATATTTTTCAAATAAAACAAAGCTGAATTTAGATGAATTAATGAATCAAATATTAGAATATGTAACTCCATCTACTTTAAGAGCGCAAATCTTAATTCCTTATTCTAAAGGAGAATTGTCCAACCAAATTGAAAAGAACTGTCATATTTATAAAAAGGAATATCAATCCTATGGTACCTATTATGATTGTGAAATACCAATAAAGATGTATTCCTTATTCCATGAATATGACCTAGATACCATGGTATCCTAAATGGCATAGAGGTGCCATTTTTCTTATACAAAACTTGTTCGTACAACTTGTACGGACAAGTTATATGATGTATAATATAATCAAAGAAAGGATATGATTTTTATGCTTATAGAAAAAGAATATGATATAGTAAATGATTTAGAATTTTTTTTAGAGGCGCAGAAAACAGATATAGAATCTTTTTCAAAGAACACAAATATATCAAAGACAACAATTTATAAATTATTGAAAAGCAGAAAGACTACAAAAGAAAACTATGAGCGAATTTATTCCTATATTTATCGTTGTGGCTATAGAATAAATAAAGTCAAAGAGGAATTCTTAAAGGAAACGAATAAAAGAATACTTTTTCATGGCTCAAAATATGGTTTAAATGAAATTTCTGAGGAAGGCTCAAGAAGCACCTGTGATTTTGGAAATGGTTTTTATCTTGGAGAATCCTTTAGTAATGCAGCCGCATTCATTTGTGAAAATCCTGATTCATCCGTATACTCTTTCGAATTAAGCACAGATAATCTAAAAATACTACAATTCGATACTTCATTAGATTGGATGCTAGCAATATGCTATTACAGAGGAACAATTAAAAATTATAACAGCTCAAATAAAATTGCTGAAATAGTAAAACAAATTCAAAGCGCAGATATAATTATTGCTCCTATTGCTGATAACAGAATGTTTTATATTATGTCTCTATTTGCAAATGGGGATATTACATCGGAAGTTGCAATTCATTCTCTTTCTGCATCTTTTATGGGAAAGCAATATGTTATTAAAACAAGTGAAGCCATGAAACATTTAAAACCTATTGAAAAGTATTATTTATGCCAAGAAGAAAAGAATGATTATATAGATGCCCTAAACAAAAGAACTCAAGAAATTGAAACAAAATTAAAAATGGCAAAAAGAACCTATAGAGATGGACTATTTATTGAGGAGATTCTAAAATGAGAGAATTAGATACGAACGGGTTAAGATTATGTGAATATCAAGGAAAACTATTTGAAGAATCTGCTAGTCGTTTTCCTTGTTCAACAAAAGTTTTTTTAAGACGCTTTTATTATTCAAAATTGTTAGAAAAATTAGATCAAAACAATTCATCTATCCTATCATTAGATGTCAATGAAGGACTAGATGAAATAGAACATCAATTTGGTAGAAGTGATTATGGAAAAGAGAAAAAAAATAAAGATTCTTTATTTTGGGTAGGATATATGTACAGATATATATCCTATACAAGAAACATTAATACCCAATTCTTATTTAAAACAATAAAATACGAAAAACTATTTGAATTATATCCTGTGTATCATACACAAGACCCCGAATGGTGCATAAGCAATATTCTTGAATTATATAATCTTACTGAAAGCTATTTTGATCCCAATTATAGATTTAAACTGGCAATGAAAAAACTTGTTCGTACAAATTGAACGAACAAGTTTTAAATGTAATATTTTATAAAAAGAAAAATAAATGGGCTATAAACCATATTTCGCTTTAGGTTTATAACCCATTTTTCTATGCTTCCCTCAAGCTATCTAAAGTAGAAAGGAAGAACTCTTTTTTCCAAAGATTTAAAGATTCTTTTTGAACTATAAAATTACTGACATCTTCTATTGCTTGGTTATAATTTACTTTTTCAAATCTATCTCTAAGAAATTCTTTCACTCTATCTAAGGATAAAATCTCATCCATAGCTATTTTTCCAGTATTCTTTAGTTTATTTTCTAAATATTTCATATTAAAAGGAACTTTCTTTCCAATATAAAACAAATAATCATAATAATCTCTTCCCTTAACATGATTTTTGTATTCTCTACAAAGAATTGCATGAATCTTTCCTGCAAAAAGTGTTGCCTCATCAAAAACCTGTATTTCATAGGGAGATGGGAACATTCTATATTTATATTCTGTAATTCCACCTTCAGGGTTATCCATATCAATTTCAAATTTTATTTTTATCTTTTGATTTGAAAGTATATATTTTGCATCTTCGTTTTTTGGAAAAAAAGTCATCATGAACATCAAAGAATTTCCTTTTAAAAAAGCGCTTTGAACCAAAGAGGCATTACTCTTCTTTTTTAGTTCTATATTTAAATCTATTCCATAAGATAAAAACTCTCTTTTAAGTCGTGGAAAATAATCATCGAATTTAAACCCCTCATTCTTCTTCACAAGAGCAAAATCCAAATCCTCGCTAAAACGATCTAATCCATAGAATATTCTTAAGCAAGTTCCACCATAAAATGCCGCTTTTTCAAAAAATCCTCCTCTAGATAATCCTGCCAATACAATTTCTTGAATAATCTCTTTTATTGCATTTTCTCTTTCTAGATTATTTTTAGGGTTATATTTGGCAATCATAATTTCTAAAGCACTATTCATGATAATACTCCTTTCGAATTAAAGAAATTAATAAATCTAAATTTGTTTTATTATAAAGCTTTGCAAGTCTTAAAAGCAGTTTAAAATCACATTCATTAAACTCATCCTCATCTATTCTTTTATCCACAAATAATAATTCCTTTAATTCATTTATGTTATGTACAACTCTCCATTTACAAAGGGAGTCACAAATAGCTTTTTCCTTAGTTGCAATTCTTGCAACATAATCCTTTTCAAATATACATGTAACTCCCTCTGAAAATGCATTTTCAGGAATATCTTGATATTCATATCTACCAAAATCATTTAGGAATGTTTTTCTTTTTCTTTGGTTAAGAGATGCACAAGTAATAGCAACTACCTTTTCTGGAATTAAACCATAATAGCTTAATGCAAAATTAAAACTAATATAGGAAGGAGAAAGAATAATTCCTGCAAGCATATAAGGGTTTACTTCTTTAGCATCCTCATAAATTCCACGATTAATTCTACTAAAGGTTTTATTTCTTATTTCTCTTTTAATTTTGTCTAAAGGATTAGCATAATCCTTATACTTATTTCTTAACATTGCAGTCGTAAATATCATATTTGCACCTCCAAATACAATTTTATTGGATTTCAAGGAGAAAATCAAGCAAATTTGTTCTTTAAAATATATGGTTGGTAAAATTGAAAAGAAAAACCTCCATGTTTATAATGTTATTGGCTAATAACTTTTTAAACTAAGGAGATTTTTCATGTTGTATTATAATCCCTATTCTTTGAAATTAAAAGATGAAAGGCTTGAACTTGTTCGTGAAGAACAAAGAGGTAATACGAAATATTTACTATATAAGCTTCATGAGTATAGATTTTCATTATATATAACGAATAATACATAATATTATCAAAATAAATGAAGAAAGTCCCTCAAATAATTTAACTATATTTTGGTCATTTTATTTAAAATGTCTAGTCAAAACACAAAAATGATAATATAATAAAAAAGAGGTGGTAGTTTGAGTGCAAAACAAAAATTATATGAGACATTTTCTAACTTAATAGAAAAATATACCTATAATGAAATTACCATCAAGGATTTCATAAAGGAAGCTAAAGTAAATAGAAATACCTTCTATTATCACTTTATGGATATGGATTCCTTTTTAAAGGAATACCTAGATGATGCCGTATGTTTTGATATGAGAAGCTTGATTATAGAGAATAAATTATCTCAAGCATATAATTTATTAGTTGATTATGTTAAAGAGCATAAAAAGGTATTTATTAATATCATGCAAAGCGATAAGGGTAGAGATGTCATCGATTATTCCTTCCATACCTCTATTCGTATGGATATCCAAAAAATACTGTATGATTATGAACCAATTTTAAAAATCCATCTACCTGATGAATTCATGGTATTCTATGCTCATAGTATTGCAGATGAATATATGAGAGCCATAGAACGTCAAATCTATGATAACACCAACCCAGAAATGATGAAAAAGGTATTTGTCCTTTATGCAGATTCTATTTCATCTAAGCTCGTTCGAGTTTCAAAACTTAATCTATAATAAAAACACCATTAGTTAAAGTACCAATGGTGTTTTTATTATATTCCTTTATGCTGTTTGTGCTAAAGCATATAGAATTAAAGAATATCTAATAATTGCCCAAGTTAGCATTGTTGAACCAAATACCAATGCTGTAATGGCTCTACCCTTACCTATAGATCCTATAATTCCAGGTATTGCCATGGTAATTGCAATCACTGCAAGTATTCCTGTAATGACTGCAAATGCTATTCCTAATACAGGTATTATGGAGAACAATCCAAATACTAATGAAATAATTCCGAAAACTAATCCAATAATACTAAATGGCTTACCCCAGTTTTTTTTCGTCTCTTCCATAATCTTCTCCTTTCTTTTATTCTTTTTGTCCTTCAATGTCATACAATTCGCACATGATATTATACAACCGTAACCATTTTTGTTTATTATTTTATCTATATATTTGACAAAAACCTTTTTTGTGTCTACTTAATTTATACAAATTATGGTATAATACCTTTTGGGTGATATTCGTATGAGTGGAAAAGAGTCTTTATATAAGGCTTTTCATGCTTTAATGAAGGAAAAGCCTTTTCCTTTAATCTCAATAAGCGAGATTGTAAAAAAGGCAAACATCAATAGAAACACATTTTATTATCATTTTAAGGACATCTTTGGATTTGTTAAAGCATTCTTAGAGGATGAAATTACAAATGCATTAAAAGAAAAGATGAAAAGAAACCAATTTAATGAGGCATTCCTCATTTGGGTAGACTATTGTGAAAATCATTTAGAATTAATGAAAAATCTATTAGATCATAGTGAAACTAGGATGATTCTAGAAAAAATTCTACATGATGACATTAGACTAGATGTAGTTAAGGTATTACATGATTATGAATCCTTCTTACATCTAAATCTACCAGAAAAATTCATTATCTTCTTCTCTCATAATATTGTTGAAGAATACATGGCCGTACCAAAGGAAATGGTATATGATGATGTAGATGGCAATTTATTAAAGAAGGTCTTCTATTTATATGCAGATGCAATTCCAGATAAAATGATAAATGTTTCAAAAATTGATTTTTCAAATTAAAAAGGGCAATGCCCTTTTTTATTTTATCGTCTACTAAACTAGTACCACTGCAGTATCCAATTTATTCATTATCTTTCTTATTCTCTTCTAAGATTTTATCTAATTGCTCGCCAAGATCCATCTCCTGTGCTTCTCTTAGCTTTTCATTTAAAATATCTGTTAAAATCATTTCATATTTATGAATGTTCTTCTTTAAATACAAAATATATACAAGCGAAATTACTACTGCAATAACCAAAGTAATACAACTAATTTTAAGCATTTTTTTCTCCTTGATATTTTTATTATTTTTTACCAATATTATTATATCATGATATGAGAATATCCTATAGTAACTTATATACTATAATTGAGTTGCACTTTTATATAAAAAATGGCTTTAAATAAATATTTTTATGATATATAATGTATATATAGGTTACACTTTTTATAACTATGGAGGCAAAAATGACCAGTTTTAAAATTACTGCAACAGAATCTTTATTTGCAAGATTATTAAACGATAAGGAATTGTTCCAATTGAATATGAGTCAAAACGACTTTTTAACACAGGTTGTCATTAAAACCTATGATTATCAGGATTCCTTAAGTGAGCTTAAGGATGTATGCGATATATTATCCGGAAAAACAAATAAATTAGTGGATAATCCAATTATTGAAGCTATTAAGAATTTAAACGATGGAAAAACATCCTTTAAAAGAAGCTTAAATGATATTGGAATTGAAATATTAAAGCTTAGGGATAATATACCCTCTGAGGTAGGTAAAAAGGATATTTTCTTAAGAGAAACATCCAAAACTGAAGGTGCACTTACTCAAATTGTAAATGAAACAGATTCTAGAAGCGCTGCAGATACCTTCCGTTCTCTTTTATATAAATATATGGCATATCCATCCTATATTAGAGAAAGAATTCTATTTATGGATATTTATGATACATTATCTACCTGTATTAAAAAGAAATATAAATGTAAAATTGTTACTACAAATAATAAAACCTTCTTAGTGGATCCTTATAAATTAATTCCTGGACTTGACGAATTTCATTATTATATTACAGGATTTGCAAAGAATGTGGATCAAAAATATGATAGGCAAATTATGGCATTTAAGCTATCTATGGTTAAGGCAGTATATAAAATGAAGGATACCTTAGAATTATCTATAGATGAGGTAAAGGAAATTGTAGATAAGGTTAAAGCATCAGGTCCTGCCTTCTTAAGTGGAGAATATAAGGAATATAAGGTAGAATTTGACCCATTCGGTCAAAAGCTATTCAATTCCTTATATGTCGATAGACCTAAATGTATTCATATGGAAACATCCGATACCTTTATTAATGAATATGGTCCGCAAACAAAGAAAATCTATACCTTCTATTCCTCTGAATTCCAAATTTATAATTATCTAAAGGATTTTGGATATCATGCGATGGTATTAGATGATGAAATATTGAGAGAAAAGCTTTTGACATATTTTAAAAAAGCTTATAACCAGTATTCCATAAAAGCAATTTAAGGAATCACAAAAGCCCTATGCAGGGTTTTTTTATATTATCGAATCGATATCGCTTGTTGCGTTTTTATCGTACGACCATCTTCATATGAGCAAAAGAAAAGGGCTTCAAATTGAAGCCCATTATTTTTAAGCTGGCGCGTCCAGGAGGACTCGAACCCCCAACCTTTTGATCCGTAGTCAAACGATCTATCCAATTGATCTATGAACGCAAAATTACATTAGCATGGCGGTCCGGACGAGACTCGAACTCGCGACCTCCGCAGTGACAGTGCGGCATTCTAACCAACTGAACTACCGGACCACGCTAGATAATTGTATCATACTAAAAATAATTTTGCAACAAGAAAATTGAAAAAATAATTTTGGGCAAAAATTAGGGGTATATTCTTAAAAAATTCCATTAGCTATGGGTACTATAATATAGATATAGTATTCCACCTACAGCAGTTAAAATAACGATAGTCAATAAAAGTATAGCTATTACTACTCTTTTCCTATGGTGCGTATTCGTTGTATCGATCATAGATTTTTCTTTAAAAAAGGATACAGGATATAATGAAATATTGGATAGTTCCATTAAAATATCATCCTTTGGTATTTTATTTTGATTATAATACTCTAAAAGCTCTTCTTTTGATATTTTAATAGCTATAGCTAATTCTTCTATAGTAATCTCCTTATATTTTAAAATAAGGTCAATTTTATCTTTAAATGTAAGAATTTTGGTAAAGTATTCCTTAGGATATTTATCATATTCCTTTTTACTTCCACATCCCTCATGAAAATCAGATTCTATTTCTTTTCCATTCTGATAGGCTAAATTATTACGCATGAGCTCAGCAGGTTGATTTTTCCAAAGTGTACCTACCATATTATTCTTTCTTGCTTCATAATCCTCTTCTGGCATAAAAACCTCCCATTTTACTGAGTTAATTCTTTAAAATAAGAATCTTCCTTCTTCTCTATTTTTTTACTATCTGTAATTAATAAATAGATTTGATAAGCAATATTTCCTAAATAAGTAATCAATAATAAAACCAATACCGCTACCTGTGCGCCATTATTCTTACATAAGGATACAAAGATTCCAGTAAGTGGAACAGCAAGTAAGCCAGCAATAAAAATAGATAAAATTCTTTTTATATTAGAAGCCTTATGAATTATACATAAAATAAGAATTCCAAGGATGAGGACAGCAAGTATTATACCAAGGATAAAGAATAATAAGGATGCATCAATAATCCTCTTTTCATATTCATTTAAATAAGATAAAACATCTGGCTGTTTGGCAGTGATATATAAAAGAATTACACCTAAAACCACTAAAGCGAAAAGAAATGCATTTATAGCTATTTCTGATGCGAATCTAAGCTTTTTTCCCAAGAGAATCACCTCTTATTTATAATCCTTTAATCGAGTTTTTTCTTCATCAAAGGTAATGAGCTCATCCTTATATAATCCGCCATAAGCTCTTTTGAAGGCTTTTCTTGACATACCAAGTAATGCTTCTACCTCCTCTGCAGAGGATTTTGCCGTAAGCTTCATTACTCCGTCGTGGCCCTTTAAATAATCTAAGATAATTTCTTTATCCTCAATCATTTGAATTTCCTTATGCTGATTTAATGTGCCATAATATTCATTGTCAGCTTCCTTTGTAATGGTAACCATTACCTCTTCTCCCATATGGTAATCTCCTCTTAGCTGAGTAGATGGCACAAATACATATTTAATATCCTTTGTAACGATTCCCATGCCCCTGCCAGAAAAATGGCATACATAGCCTTCTACTTGCTCATTATCCTTATATCTTAAATCCGATTTAATACTTTTAATATCAAAACGATTTAATGGCTTAGCGGTTAAAATATCATGCTTAACCTTTAATCTTATAAATACCTTATCGCCAATACTTGGCCATTTTCTTTCATCATAAGGTAAATAATCCTTAGATAATAATAAATCCTTTGGTGTATTAATATTCACAAATACACCAGTACCAGGTAATATTTCTACAACCGTCGCAAAGCCTGCATCTAAAACTGTTGCAGAAACTATAGCCTCTGTTGCTGTTAATCTTTTAGCCTTATCGGCATAAATAAATACTTTAACGGAATCTCCTTCCTTATACGTATTTTTCGCTTGCTTAAAATGAAGTAATACCTCATCCTTTTTATCCGTTAGCATATATCCTAAATCGGATACTCTTGTAACAGTTAATGTTTGATACTCTCCTATGGTAATCAATTCCTATCACCATCCTTATAATTTCTATCCGTTTGCTCCTGATACATTGATCTTTTATCCTTAAATGCATCCTTTGGAGTAGTTTTTTTGCCGGATTCATATTTCTTAATTAAATCCTTTTGTTCTTGTGTCAATTCCTTATTCGCCATCTTCTACCTCCATTCTATGGAGCTTAAGTTCTAAAAAGCATTTTGTAATTCTTTCTATATTATCCTCTGTAGAAAAGGATTCCTTTGTGCCTATCATGTAATCCATAGATATATAATCTCCATCATCTTTATATAAAATAAGTGATGCTCTAGCCTTTTTCATTTCTATTTTAAAATAGCTATAGTCTGTAATTGTAATTTCAAAATCAGAATCCGGTCTAAGCATACCAAATAAACGATTGATTTTTTGAAAATATAATTTATCTTCTCTTATAGACATTATATATTCCCCATGATAGAGTTTATCTAATCTTAGATTTATCATGACATAACAAGGCTTTAGCCCCTTTAGCTGATGTGCTTTTCTCATTTCAAGCAAAAAGCCTCTACGATCCATAAAATCACCTACTTATGTATACGTATTAAGTATAACATACTTTTTTTGAATTCGTTATATAATTTCTTCTATCCTATTGATAGATTGAACGATCACCAATTCATTCAATTTCTTCGTTTTTAAACGAATTCCCGAAAAAATTTAGTAAAAAATACAAAAAAGGGGTTTACAAACGCTTTCATAAGTGTTATTATATAGATGCTAAAAGAAAAATAACTTTTCAAAATAATCTCTCCCAAAAAAGGAAAGGATGGCAGAAATGCCATCCTTTTCTTTTCTATAGATCAATTAAAAAGTAATTGGTCGCCCAATTACTTCTTATCTCCTACATATTTTGTTGCAGGTCTTACAATCTTATTGGAATATAATAAATTCTCAATATCATGAGATACCCATCCAACAACTCTTGCAACACTGAATAATGGAATGAATAAATCTCTTGGAATGTTTAGCATTTCATAAATCAATCCACTATAGAAATCGACATTAACACAGGCAGCCTTGCCTGTTTTTTTCTCTAATGCCTTTACAGCAAGACGCTCAAATCTTTGATATAGTTCAAATTTCTCTGAATGCTTTTCTAATGTAAGCTTATAGGCTACATCTCTTAAAAGCTCCGCTCTTGGATCAGACATTGTATAAATCGCATGGCCTACGCCATAGATTAATCCAGAATGATCAAAGAAATCCTTATTTAATAATCTTTGAATAATTGTATTTAATTCTTCATCTGTAGGATTTAATCCGATTTCCTTTTCCACTTCCGTCATCATATCCAAAACAGCCATATTGGCTCCACCATGTCTTGGCCCCTTTAAGGAGCACATAGATGCGGCAACCATAGAATAGATATCGGTTAGGGTAGATGAAACTACAGTACCAACGAAGGCACTATTGTTTCCTCCACCATGATCTGCATGAACCATTAAGCACATATCTAATGTCTTTGCCTCAAGCTCTGTAAATTTACCATCATTTCTAGATAAATATAAAATATTTTCAGCGAAGGAATATTCCTTCTTTGGGAAATGAATATGTAAGGAGTCATGGTCTAAATAATGTGTTTTTGTTTGTAAGGAATAGGCCATGATTGCAGGCATCTTTGAAATTAGGGAAACGCCCTTCTTTATTAGCTCAAAGCCTTCAATATTATCTGGATCCTCATCAAAGGAATACAAGGATAAAATACTTCTTGTCATATGATTCATCAAGGATTTTGATGGATTCTTTAGAATAATATTTTCCATAAATCCCTCAGGAAGCTCATATTGATCTCGAATCACAGCCTTAAAGATTTTTGATTCTGTTTGGTTTGGGTAATGACCAAATAATAATAGGAAGCATGTGTTCTCATAGCCAAAATCATCACCTGCCATTTTAGCCACATCACGAATATCTATCCCTCTATAATATAGATTACCTTCCTTTGGAAGCTTCACGCCATCACAAACATAATACCCAGATACCTCAGCTACCTTAGTTAAACCAACTAATACTCCAGTACCATTATTATTTCTAAGTCCTCTTTTTACATCATATTTATCGTATAAATCCGATGGAATAGCACCATCCTCTAGTAAATCATGATATTTTTCTAATAAAAAATAATCATCCATAATAGCCCTCCTTTAGAAGGTATTTAATAATCCACCAACTTGAATTAAATTATATTCCTCTGGTGTAAGATCGAATACCCTTTCGTAACTCTTACCCTTTGTTTTGTTTGTAACCTTAATGGTTTCCTTGTCAAAGGAAACATTAATCTCATCTAGTAAATCCGCCTCCATATCAAGCTCTATTGGTAAAATACCAAAATTAATTAAATTCTTTTTATGAATTCTAGCGAATGATGATGCAATAACTGCCTTAATACCTAAATATCTTGGTGCAATAGCGGCATGCTCACGGCTTGAGCCCTGACCATAATTTGTTTTTGCAACGATAACACCAGCACCATTTTCAAGACATCTTTTTGAGAATCCTTCATCAATATTAGAGAATACAAATTCACTAATCTTTTCAATATTCGACCTATAAGGTAAGACCTTAGCACCTGCTGGCATAATATGATCTGTTGTAATATTATCCTCAAGTGAAATCATTACCTTAGCATCGAAATTATTACCGATAGGTGAAAACTTTGGAATTGGCTTAATGTTTGGACCCATCACAACCTCAGATTTAAATGTTGGCTTATATAATAAAGAATCACACTTAGGATATTCTACATCCATACTGAATTCATTTAATTCCATACCTAGCGGACTTGAAATATAACCATTTACTGCAGATAATGCAGCAACCTCAGGTGAAACTAAATATACCTTAGCTGAATTTGTACCACTTCTACCATAGAAATTTCGATTGAAGGTACGTAAGGATACTGCATCTGTTGCAGGGGATTGACCCATACCAATACAAGGTCCACATGCAGATTCTAATATTCTAGCACCAGATTCTAGCAATACATCTAAAATACCATTTTTCGTAATCATTTGAAGTACCTGCTGTGATCCTGGAGCAATGCCTAAGGAGACATCCTTATGAATCTTTTTGCCCTTTAGGATAGATGCAACCTTAACGAAATCATAATAGCTTGAATTTGTGCAAGAACCAATTAGTACCTGATCTACCTTAATATCCTTAAGTAGAGATACTAATTTTACATTATCTGGAGAATTCGGGCAGGAAGCCTCTGGCTCTAAGCTTGCTAAATCAATCGTGATATCCTCATCATATACGCAATCCTCATCCCTAGATAATTCTTTATAGTCTTCTATTCTTCCTTGTAATCTTAAGAATTCCTTTGTGATTTCATCGGATGGGAATAGGGATGATGTTGCGCCTAGCTCTGCACCCATATTACAAATCGTTGCACGCTCAGGTACAGATAATGTTTTAACACCATCTCCATAATATTCAATAACCTTATTTACTCCACCCTTTACGGTCATTAATCCAATTAAATGAATAATAATATCCTTAGCGGATACACCATTTCTTAATTTATTTATTAATTTAACACCAACAACCTTTGGTCTTACGATCGTAAAGGGCATACCTGCCATTGCACAGGCGACATCAAGTCCTCCAGCACCAATCGCAAGTGCACCAACACCACTCGATGTAGGTGTATGGGAATCTGAACCTAATATTGTTCTTCCTGGTACAGCAAAGCGTTCTACGTTTACCTGGTGACAAATACCATTACCTGCCTTAGAAAATACGATACCGTATTTATCAGCAACCGTTTGTAAAAACTTATGGTCATCTGCATTCATAAATCCATTTTGTAATGTATTATGATCGACATAGGAAACAGATAGGTCCGTTTTAACCTTATCAATACCAAAGGATAGGAATTCTAAGTATGCCATAGTACCTGTTGCATCTTGTGTTAAGGTTTGGTCAATTTTAATGCTCATTTTATTATTTTCTAAATCCTCACTTACCTTGTGAGCATCTAATATTTTATATGTTAATGTCTTTTTCATTATAGGTTCCCTCCAAAAATACAAAAGATTTATCACATTATATCATAGAAATTCGGAAAAATCGATAATCCCTTATATTTTAAGCGGTTTGTCAACCGCTTTCTTGGTTAAAAATTAGAAAAAAAGAGCCGAAGCTCTCTAAACTAATATTTTAATTCTAGGTTCTTACGAATTGCCTGAATAAATTCTAAAGAATTTACTGCATGGCATGTAAAGCCTTCCTCAACTAAGCCAACTAAATCCTTAGTCATAGTACCCTGCATTAGGGTTTCAATAGATGCAGCCTCTAAATTGTCTGCAAATAAAACTAAATCCTTAAGGCCATCAAGCTCTCCTCTTTTTCTTAAGGCACCACTCCATGCGAAT
>NZ_JAXFPY010000081.1:0-4035 GCF_034179385.1 Anaeroplasma sp. | reverse complement strand
AAATGCTTTTCCTGTTGCTATTGCTCCATCCGCAGTTTTACAAAATAGAAAGTTCTTCCGTGCTATAACGAAGGGTTTAACTGTTCTTTCGGCTATTTATGCTGAATTCAAGATAAATAGCCTTATCCCCAACAATTTATTATCCCCAACTTTCTTATACGTACATCGATTTTGTATAAAAACTTGGGGATAATTTTTTTACTTATGATACCATTTATATGGAGGTGCATAAGTAATGGATATGCTTATAATATTAAATACTATGGTTAATCAACTTACTGATGGATTTAATAAATCTCAATCAGTCAACTACACGTATAAAATGTGTAAAAGAATAGTTGAAACAAAAATGAAAGAAATGGAGGTTTATAGCTTTGATATATTGTTAGATTGGCTCAATGCAATTAAATCCAATCTATACAAAGGCAAATATAAATGTATTAAAAGAATTGTTTATGGTTTAAATAGCTATATCAATAATGAAATGGTTGATCAAAGCCAACGATTTATTTATCAAAATGATAATAGTCAATTCAAAAAGCTCAGCAATATATCTAAAAAAATAATAGTTGATTATGTTAATAAGCATAGTCAATGTAGCAAAGATTATTCTTCGTACATTAAAAATTATATTAGCTATTATCTTTTATTTGTTGAAAACAATAAATTAGATTATAGAAATGTAAGCTATGAGGATATTTTTAAATTTAAAAATTATATAAATTCTTTGGAACTAAAATATTCTACTAAGGCTAAAATATTAAATCATAGTGCTAATTTTATTTATGAAACAAATGAGAATATAAAAGGTAAAGTAGGTGCAACAATTATTAAAACAATTCATAATAATTATATAGAAAAAATAATAAAAATTAAAAAAGATGATTTGACTTCTTTTGATATGTCTACAATAGAAATTGAATATGAAAATATCAAATTATTTTATGATGAATTAATTAAAAGAGGTTATGCAATAAAAACTCAAAAGCACGTTAAGAAAATTATTAATGAATTATTATTTTTCTTTTTCTACTACGATATTTCAATTAATAGCAATAATATTTTATTATGGTCAAAATATGTATATGAAAATATTGTAAAAGATTTGGAATATCGTTCTTTTGGAATTAAATTTATAGAATATTTAGAAAATGGTGATTTTATAAATAAAAACTCATATTTTAATTCAGTTAATGGTAATCCTCATATTAAGCATCGAAAAATAGAGGATATTCCAGAATGGTCAAAAAATATGGTCGATAAGTATATTGCCTATAGAAAAAATCTTGGTTATAAAAATAATACAATTTGTATGGATTGTAACTCCATATATAGATTTATAAAATATTTAGAAAGTGTAGGAATAAATGATTATAATCAGATCAAGCCTACACAATTAACATCTTTTTTAACGTTAGATGAGCATTCTACTTTAGAAGGAAAAAATGCTTATATTACAAGAGTTAGGTCTTTCCTTATTTTTCTAAAAGATAATAATATTATAAATATTTACGTAGATTCAAGAATATTTGGTAATTTTAAAACTGAAAAGAAATTAGTTAAGATTATTGAAGCTGATGATATTTCAAAAATATTATCAGTTGAATACAAAACTTCTTATGAGATTAGAGCCTATGCAATATTTTTATTGGCTATAAGATGTGGATTACGATCTGTGGATATAGTTAATTTAAAGTTTAAAGATATTTCTTATATAAATAAAACATTAAATATTATCCAAACTAAAACACAAAAAGAAATAACCTTGCCAATCCCAACTATCGTTTTAAACGCTATTTATAATTATGTAAAAAGTGCAAGACCAAAATCATCTTCGGAATACATTTTCATAAGACATATAACACCTTATGAAAAATTAAATCGAAAAATTTGTGCAGCTTCTTTTGACAAATTAAAAAGACTAAATGGCATAGACAACAATAAATATACTGGATTTCATATATGTAGAAAAACATTTGCCTCATCAATAATTAACAAAACTCAAAACATTGACATTACAGCCTTTTCACTTGGACATTCTGATAATTCTACAGTTGATGATTATATTTCCATTGATACATCAAATATGCATGAATGCGCACTAACTTTAGATAACATCGGTTATGGAGGTTTTGAAATTGAATCTCTATAATTTTCAAAGTACTTATAAGAATTATATGAATGATTATGTTAATATGATGATATCTAAAGGATATAAGGAATATTCATTTTATTACATATATAGATTCGATAGTTTTTTAATACAAAATAACTATAATTTAGACTATATTTCAAAAGAAATAATTGACAAATGGTCCATAAAATTAGATACGGAAGAGAAAAATACCAGAAATGATCGCGTAGTTAGGGTTAATGGTTTTTGTAGATATTTAAATTCTATTGGAATAAAGGCTTATATTTCTTTTTCTAAATTATCTAGAAATACAACTACTCCATATGTTCTTTCTAAAGATGAAATCATCAAATTATTTGATGTCATTGATAAAGAATCTCAAAAAATAAAATTAGTTAAGCATTATTCATTTATGTTACCTGTTTTTTATAGATTGTTATATACATGTGGGTTAAGAAATAATGAAGCTTGTTGCCTAAAAATCAATGATGTTGATTTAAGTAACTCTAAAATAACAATATATTGTGCAAAAAACAATAAAGATAGAATCGTTTATATCAGTGATGACATGTGCAAACTACTTAATAATTATATATTTAAAATAAAGCATTATATAACTTCTGAATGGTTATTTCCTAGCAGTAATTATGAGAAACATATATCTAAAACAACGATAGATAAATATTTCAATTCATTCGTAAAAATATTGCAAATAGGGACATATGATTTTCATCCAGTTCCACATTCATTAAGGCATACCTATGTTATTCACAGAGTAGATTCATGGATTCAAGAAGGCAAGGACGTTAATAGTTTAATAATTTATTTATCTAAACAATTAGGGCATAATTCGTTAAATGAAACATATTACTATTATCATACGCTAGAATCTAGTTTTAAACCAATTAACGAAAAAAGTAGGAAGCTTTACCCCGAGGTAACAATGTATGAAGAATAAATTATTATTTTTTGAGTATGTTTCTCAATATCTTAATGTTTATTGTTTGAAGCAAACAAGTAAAAGCATTCATACGATTGAAAGCTATAGGGATAATCTAACGACTTTTAGAAAATTTATTTTAGAAGTAAAGAATAAGAAAATAAAGCAGTTTTATATGGATGATTGTTCAAAAGAACTAATATTAGAGTACGTTGAATACTTAAGGAAAATAAATAGAACAAATTCAACAATAAATCATCATATTTCAGCTATTAAAGGATATTTATATTATGTGGCTGATATCAAAATAGAGTATCAAGGTTTAGCTTTGTCAATTAGTCATATTCCAACTTTTAGGCAACCTAAAATTGAAAAGGAATGTTTAAATGATACTGCTTTAAAGCTAATGTTTGAGGCACCCAAAAAGAACAAAATAGGAATTCGAAATATTACTATTATGGTGCTTCTTTATGAAACAGCGATGAGAGTTAGCGAAATCATAAACCTTAAATTATCTGATTTATACCTTAATGTTAAAGAACCTTATTGCCTAGTTCACGGCAAAGGAGATAAGGAACGAATAGTTGGATTGTCTTCACTAGCAATTAGTCATATTAAAAATCAAATTAGCATATATCATAGAAATAATGAATGTGAATATTTATTTTTTACTTCTATCAAAGGGAATAATAACAAATTATCTACATCAACTATAGAGACGTTTTTACAAAAATATGCAGATCAAGTAAGGGAAACATATAAGGATATTCCCGTCAAAGTTTACCCACATATGTTTAGAAGAACTAGAGCGACTCATCTATATCAAGATGGTGTACCTTTAGAGTTGGTTTCAAGAATGCTTGGCCACTCTCAAATTGATACAACTAAAATATATGCAAAACCATCAATTGAAATGTTAAGAAAAGCAATTGAAAATAATGATGATTCAAATATTAAGCCT
>NZ_JAXFPY010000074.1:0-28658 GCF_034179385.1 Anaeroplasma sp. | reverse complement strand
ATACAGAAAATGAATTGAAATTTGGTCCTGTATTATTAAAAAAGAAGCCTGAGGCATTTATTTCTTATTACAATCGTAAAATGGATTTATTGATGAGGGTCATTGATACGACACTGGATCCATTAACAAAAATGCAAAAACAAAAGGAAATAAATGATATTACATCAGCCATAAAATAAATATTAAAAAGTATATCCAGCCCTTTGGATATATTTTTTCTCTTTTAATAATTTTTTGAATATGATACAATAAATTCCTGAGGGTGCGCCAGTTCGGTTCACTTAACATAGTCGGTGGGAGTCCGACCTAGAAAGAGTTAGCACCTCATCTAGTACCGAGACCTTGGAGCCAAAATCGTGAGATTAGTTTTAAGCGTAGGTCAGGGATACTATAAGCCTAAATGCGTAAGCGTGAAGCAATTCAGCCTCGTCATATATAAGGTCGTGGAAGCAGAGACGTTCCTCTACGTTGAAAGCAATACCGGTTATATCGTTAGTGCGAGATATAACGAGAGTTCCACCGGGGTCAATAAGAGCTAGGCGTGTAGATTAATGATGTTAAATGGATACCTGGGAGAACTTATATTCTCTAGAGATAGTAAGTCATATACAAGAGCTTGTACCTCAAGATATGATAACGGAATATAAGTGGTCGGAGCCGACATAGTACCGAGGATGTAGTAATGACACTGGAGGGAAGGAAGGCCACCGACAATCGTTTCTTTATATGTAAACATTTGGTACTCTGGAGGTACGTAAGAAATGGAAAATGAACGTAAAGATATAAAAACATTAGCCAACCATTAAAGCAGACATATGGCACTGGCAAATGAAATAAAGATTGTTGGTGAAGAGCCGTATGCGGGAAATCTGCACGTACGGTTCCGTGAGGGGCAAGCAGACAGTAACCACTCACATTATGATATTTTAACACAATATAAAATGGAAAGAGGGGGATGTCGGGCCTTGTCTACTCGACTGGTTTTATGGACTATAAAGATTTATTTAAGGATATTGAAGCTTATGAGACGATTATTATTGAAAGACATACTAGACCAGATTTAGATGCCTTAGGAAGTCAAATAGGCCTATCTTTAATATTAAAGAATAAATATCCAAATAAAAATATATATATCGTTGGTGATATGACAAAAAAATATTCCTTCATCGGTAAAATGGATGAAATCGAAGATGAAAAATTTAATGGTGCCTTAGTTATCATTGTCGATGTAGCGGTAAGCTATTTAGTTTCAGATAAAAGATATACGAATGCTTCAAAGGTATGGGTTATCGATCATCACAAGAACGATTGTGATATAACCGATTATAAATTAGTAGATACTACAAGAAGTGCAGCTGCAGAGTATATAGCCTATTTAGTTATGAAAGAGGGAATCGATATTCCTAGCTCTGCTGCAACAGCATTATATGGTGGTATTATTACAGATTCTGGCAGATTTATGTATGGCGCAAACCTAAGCGAAACTCTAAGAGTTTCAGCAAGCCTAATGGATTTTGGGGCAGACGCAAAATATATTTATGATAATATCTATATTGAAACCTTACAAGAAAGGGAAATGAAGAATTATTTCCAAGAAAGAATAAAATTCAAGGATGGCGTTGCATGGCTTGAAAATGAACCGGAGGTATTTGATAAATTTAAATGTGAATTTAATGATATCTCTAGAGGCATGCTATCTTTAATGGCTGGTATAGAAGAAATTAAAATTTGGTGTAATTTTACCTATGATTTAGAATCGAATACTGTGAAATGTGAATTCCGCTCTAGAGGAATTGAAATCGTAGAAGTTGCAAAATCCTTTGGAGGTGGAGGACATGCATATGCATGTGGATGTACAATCCCATCCTTCCAAAATGTAGAAGAGGTCATTCAAAAATTTATCCAATTATTGAAATGAAAGAAACATTATAAAACATAAGATCATTTTATATATAGCCTCTTTAAATTTATAGGTTGGCAACAACAAATCACTTTATAGATGTAAAAAAAGGAAATCATTCCCTTCCAATTTGGTCGGTAGATTTCCTTTTTAATGATTTTCAATTTTTTTTCAATTAATCATTAACTTTTGAATCATTTTTGGATTCTATTTCATTTTCCTTTGGGCGTAAATAATTTTGTAGTTTTAATAAACCATCTAAGAATATAGAACCAAGCCCATTACCTATGGCCATAAGTATAAAATATAGAATCGTCTTTGAATCAATATATCCTGCATAGGTATAATAGCTTGCGTTGGCAATAACGTGGTCAAAGCCTGCAAGAATAAAGACAGAAACCGAAAAGAAGACTAAGATGATTTTACCTACTTGAGATGAACATACCTGCTGTCCTTTCACTGCAATATAAATCATCATACCACATCCAAAGGATGTGATTAAAATAGAATACCAAGGAGCTTCTTGTTTTTTAGTGACTATACTATTTGAAATATCCCCAAGGGATTGCCCCATATTCGTAAGCTTAAATAGGAAGCTTAAGCCAATGACGGCTAATATATTAACGATACAGCAAATAAGCAAATCGATTAAAAATTTTGGCTTATGATCTAAGGCTTGCCCAACCTTGCCCGTATATAGCCAGGTTTGAAACTGGATGATAGAGAATAATCCAATTCCAAAGAAGAGGGAGCCCCATATTTTTGCATTAAAATCATTTCCATCCTTAAGACAGCATAAATATACGGTTGCTCCAATTGTAATAAAAAATCCTGAAAGTATTGAACTTACAACAATGTATAGGTATCGCTTCATTATTTAATCCTCCGCTTTATATTTAGTTTATTATACACGCTTTCATAAAATATTACTACATAAAGAATAATTTTATCTTGAAAATAACACTACTATAGATTATACTTATTCTCGTAAAACAGAGTAGCAGACATTGCGTTAAGTGCCATATCACGGGATGTTGGGTATGGACGAACACTATTTAGTGGCGGTAATTCTGCGCGTCCGCTGTATGCTTATATAGTGGGCTCTCTATTAAGGAGGCCTTTTTATTATGGAAGAAAAAGAAAAAAATGTAGAAAATGTAGGCAAATTAAAGAAATATTTTATTTGCTTAAAAAAGGGATGGTTAATCGTTTTAATTTTTGCAATTATAGGCTTATTAACAGGCTTTATTATTGCAGATAAAACCTTCAGCAAGCCATATTTTGATGCAAATTATGCAACACTTCATTTTAAATATACTAAGGATATAGACTTTAGCTATAAAGATATTATAAGTATAGATAATATCAACCGTTGTAAAAATATAACCAAAAGCCTAGAAACTGGTTTAAAAATATCCACATACCAATATGTAGAAATCGAAGATATTAAAATAGAAGCTCATGATTCCTATTTTACAATATATGCGAATCAAGATTCCTTCAATGTATCTAAGGATTATACCTATTCGGATTCGGTAGCCAAAGGCTTTTTAAAGCATTTAACCCTATTACCCTTTATTACAGATAAGGAAATAGAGGAATATAATCAATCGGATAGGAAAGGACATAGTGTATTTTCTAATTTTGATAATGAATTTTATAAATCGAATTCTATAGATCAAGAGAATCACCTATGGATTACATATTCGAATCCTAATGCTATAAATTTGAATAAGGAAGCTAAAATAAAATATTATTCCATTTGGGTAGGATCCTTCCTTCTTGGAACATTCCTACTAGGCTTATTCTTTGTTTATATTTATGTAGATAAATTAAATTTATCCATTCATAAGGAGTATGATAATAAGGATTTATATAGAACTCCATTCCATAAATCCTATTTTGTAGATTCCATAAAATATTTAAAGAATATGAAATCCTTAGTTATGATTGCCATTATTATGGCCCTCGTATTGATTTGTAAATTTATACCTATTCCATCAGGCTTTGGCTCCTTAGGTATAGGGCTTTCCTATTTATTCTTAAGTGTTGGTGCAATGCTATTTGGACCAATACCTTCTCTTATTATTGGTGCATTATCTGATATCTTAGGCTATTTCATTCGCCCGGATGGCATTTTCTTTATAGGATATACCATCCAAGCCATGCTTGCATGCTTCACGTATGCCTTATGCTTTCATAAGACCTATATCACATTTACAAGATGTCTTGTTGCAAGAGTGATTGTAAATTTCATTTGTAATGTACTTATTGGTTCTATTTGCTGGGCTATTATATCGAATTTTACCTTTGATGCATTTATGACCTATATGCTAACAATATCCTTGCCAAAGAATATTGTATATTTATTACCACAATCTCTATTATTATTCTTTGTTTTAAAGGCTGTATCTATCCCACTCTTCCATATGAATTTAATGGATGAAAGAATAAGTCACAATTTCTCCTTCTTTTAATAAATTTAATTTATAGATTTTATAAATTCAATAAGTTTACTTTATAATTGAAAATAGTTGTAATTTAATAAAATTGAATGTATAATGTTTATGTCATAAAGATGGTACGAGAGACAAGCTCAATGACTACCAAGCAACCTCCCCAAATTGGGAAAGGTGCTAAAGCTTGAATGATGGCAGGATATGAAATTTATGCCATCCAAGGGGTGGCATTTTTAATTCTTAAGGAAGTGATATTATGTATGCAGAGGTTATCATTGATATAAAAAATAAACAGGTAAATCGTAGCTTCGATTACATAATACCATCCTATTTAGAGGGGATTATAGCTGTAGGCTCTAGAGTATATGTGCCCTTTGGTAAGCAAAAAAGAATGGGCTACGTATTAAAGATAAAGGATACAACAGAGGTTGTAAGAGAATTAAAGGAAATATCGGATTTAATTGATTATAAGCCTATATTAAATGAAGAATTCATTGAAATGGCAAAATATATAGCTATTCATGATTTTTCCTTTTATTCTACAAGCCTAGATGCCATGATTCCACAAGCCTTAAGAATGAAATATGAAAAGATTGTCAAATGGGTAACGGATAGCTTAGATGATTCCTTAAAAAAGCATTTTAAGCTTAAAAAGGAGGTATCCTTAAGTAGAATACCTAAGGATTTAGAGCCTATTTTATTTAAAGAAATAAAATTGGGTAATTTAGTTATCGATACGAGAATAAAAAGAGTAAGGAAAGATAAATACATTACCTATATCCATAATAATTTATTAAATCAAAGACCTTCATCCAAAAAGGGTATAGATTTACTTAATTATTTAGAGGAGGCGAATCAGGATTTAGAATTATCCTATGTAGTGAATGAATGTGGGTATTCAAAAAGCGTTATCGATACACTAGAAAAGAATGGCTTTATAAGCTTATATAAGCTTGAAGCTGAAGTAGAAGAGGATGAAAAGAATTATAAGGATAAGGATGTTTCCTTAAATGATATGCAAAAAAAGATTTATGCTTCCTTAAAGCTTAATGAGAATAAGGTATATCTTCTTCATGGTGTTACAGGTTCTGGTAAAACGGAATTATATATGAGGTGGATTAAGGATGCCATTAGCTTAGGTAAAAAAGCATTAATGCTCGTACCTGAAATAAGCTTAACTCCACAAATTACAGCGCAGTTTTATGCAAGATTTAAGGAATCTATCGCTGTATTACATTCTAGATTAACAATTTCTGAAAAATATGATGAATGGAAAAGGATTTTAAATGGTGATGTTAAAATTGTAGTAGGTGCAAGAAGTGCTATTTTTGCTCCTATAAAGGATTTAGGTATCGTCATTGTAGATGAATGCCATGAGGCAAGCTATAAACAATCGAATAATCCAAAATATAATGCGATTGATCTTGCGATTAGGAGGGCTAAGACCTATAATTGTCCGTTGGTTTTAGGTAGTGCAACTCCGAATGCAGAGGACTATTATAAAGCCTTAGAAGGAGAATACACTTTACTATCCTTACCTCTTCGTGCAAATTTAAAGCCATTACCAAAGGTATCTATCGTCGATTTAAGAGAAGAACTTAAAAATGGGAATAGAACACCTATATCCAATGAGCTTAAAAACGCATTAATTCAATGCTACCAAAATAAGGAGCAATCCATATTATTCCTAAACCGAAGAGGCTATTCCTCCTTCGTACAGTGTAGAAGCTGTGGTGAGGTTATAAAATGCCCTCACTGCGATGTATCCTTAACCTACCACGGGAAAACGAATATCCTAAAATGCCATTACTGTGGATACCAGATGATAAATGTTTCTAAATGTATGAAATGTGGCTCAGATAAAATCAGGTATGTAGGTAGTGGTACAGAAAAGCTTGAGGAGGCAGTAAAGAAGATATTACCTGAGGCAAGAGTGTTAAGGCTTGATACCGATTGTATTACAAAAATGAGTGATTATGAGGAATGCTATCACAAATTTAAGAATCATGAAGCCGATATTTTAGTCGGTACGCAAATGGTAACTAAGGGCTTAGATTTTGAAAATGTAACGTTAGTTGGTGTTGCAAACGCCGATATTGCACTTCACTACCCAACCTTCGATGCGAACCAGGTAGCCTTCAATTTGCTTGAGCAGGTTGCAGGTAGAGCGGGAAGAGCCAAGAGGGATGGAAGAGTCATTATTCAAACCTATGATCCAAAGAATTATGTCATTCAAGCGGCTAAGAATCATGATTATGAGGGATTTTATAAAAAGGAAATATTATTCCGTAAGGCAGCCCTGATGCCACCATTTTCTGAATCCATTGAAATTGAAGTTATAGGTAAGAATATTACTAAGGTAAAGGCTGAGGCATTTCATATCGCAAATGCCTTAAGAGAAGTATCGAAATCCTCTGTTATCTTAGGTCCAACCGAAGCCTTTATTTTCAAAAAAAAGGATTTGTATCATTATACTATCCAAGTTCAAGCTGCAGAAGATGCTGTTTTAGATAAAATCAGCTATATTTATCCATTATATCAAAACGATAAGGATATAACCTTATCGATAACAAGGAGGTGATCATATGAAAATTGTATTTTTAGGAACGCCAAGCTTTGCTGTACCTATATTGAAAGGATTACACGAGCATTATGAAATCGCACTTGTCGTTTCACAACCCAATAGAGTAAAGAAGAAGGGAGTATTTTTAGATACTCCTGTTGCAAGATTAGCTAAGGAATTAGGTCTACCCCTAATTCAGCCAGAATCTATTAAGGATATTTTTGATGAAATGGAAGCCCTTCATGCGGATACCTTAATTACCGCTGCCTATGGACAGTATATTCCATCTAAGATCTTAAATTTATTTAAGGTTAAGGTGAATGTTCATGGATCTTTGCTTCCGAAGCATAGAGGTGGTGCCCCAATTCAAAGATGTCTTATGGAAGGGGATAGTATAACTGGTGTTACCATTATGGAAATGGCTAAAAAGCTCGATGGTGGTAAAATCTATAGTATGGAAGAATATAAAATAGAGGATAGCGATACTGCATCTATTCTATTTGATAAATTATCTATTATGGGTAGAGATTTATTATTGGATAGCCTACCAGATATTTATAATGGTAAGAATTTAGGTATTCTGCAGGATGATACAAAAGCTACCTATTCGGCTAATATTTCTATGGAAGAAGAAGAAATCAAATTAAATAAATCCTCAAAAGAAATCATTAATCAAATCAGAGGCCTTGCGGATGAACCAGGGGCCTATTTGAAGGTTCATGATACGAAGCTTAAGATATTTAAAGCTCATGAGGTTAAATATTTAGGGAGTGAGGTCCCAGGTACTGTATTAAACATCAAAAAGGGAATTACCCTTAAGACCTTAGATAGTGCGATTTCCCTAGATTTAGTCCTAATGCCAGGAAAAAAGATTACCAAGGGTATAGATTTTTCTAATGGACAAAAGATTTTTGTCCTAGGTGATATTATTCTTAGTGAATAATTATCTAACTTATGATAAAATTTGTAAGCGAGGTGATATGTTTTGGCTTTTAAAAAACTGAAAAACTTAAAAACAAAAATACAGAATAAAATCCGAAACAACACCTTCTATCAAAAATATTTCGGATTTGAAAATGGTATTGATATTACAGATGATAAGATGGTGCAATATAGAAAGAATATTGTAATTAAAAATATTATCTTTGTCATCAATATGATCTATACCTTAATTTTTATGATTATATCCATTGGAGACCCAACGAATTCCTCCAATTGGCTATTAACTGTATTATTATTCCCCGTTACAGCTTTAGTAAACTACTTTTTGGGTAGATTAATAAAGACAGGACCTGAGGATACTTTAAGCCAAACCATGGCGATGTATTTGGCCGCATTCTATATGCTTCTATCCTCTATTTTAGTCTATGTTAAATTAAAATATGGTGAGGTAGAAAATATTCAAGGTGAGCATTATTTATCTGAAGCAGGTTACATTTTAATTTATATAGCCTTGCTGATTGCCGCATTCTATCAAAATAAGAAAATGCTTAAGAATATGTTCATTTGGGTTGTTGTCATTGTGACGATATTACATTTTACCATTACCTATTCTATGCTTGAGGTAGCTGGTAATCAGAATATCTGGGAAGGTATTAAAAGAGTTTTTAGTGGTACAGAATTTAGAGATATTTTAATCCGAACCATCCTCCTTGTAGGATTTATGCTTATCCTATACATTTATGTATCTATGTCGAATTATATGCAGGATGAGCGTAAAAAGGAGCTTGCAAAAAGAAGAAAGGTTCAGGATGATTACACGAATGTAGTTACGAAAATCTTTGATGTTACATTATCTAGCGAAAAGATTACAGAAGAAGAAAAAAAGGAAGCGGATATTTTAGCTATAATGGTTAAAAAGCTTTCCTCCCTCTTATCCTTATCCCCTGAAAAATGTGATGAGGTTGTAAATTATTCTAGGCTTCATATCGATAAAAGGGTAGATTTTTCCTTCCAAAATATTCAATCGGATGAGGAAAAGTTTTTAGCGATACGTGAGCAAACAGAATTAGGTAGCAAGCTCATTTCAAGGCTTCAGCTAAAAAGGAAGGGAGAAGATATCCTAAGGGCAACATTCGAGGGTTCTGATGATGATACTTTCATTCGTCATGAAAGAGAGATTCAAAATGCGCTTGAATCTGAAATTATTTTAATTTGCGATTTATATGTTTCTATGAGAAGCGTTAAGCCTTATAAGAAAGCATATAATCATAAAAACACAATTGCTTATATGGAAAAATCCTTCAAGATTTATTTTGATCCAATGGTATATGACCGTTTTACAAGATATTCTTCGGATTTTGAAAAAATATTTGATGAAATGTAGGAGATAATATGGAATACGAGTATAAGACAAAGGGAGTCTGCTCCCGCCAAATCCATTTCGATATTGATGATAATGGAATTGTTCACAATGTATCCTTTATGGGTGGATGCAATGGTAATTTAAAGGCCATTGGAAAGCTTGTTGAAGGAATGAAGGCCGAAAAGGTTATTAAAATATTAGAGGGCAATACTTGTGGGTCTAGATCTACAAGCTGTGCAGATCAGCTTGCCCAAGCATTAAAGGAGAATTTATAATGAAAAGATTTTTTACATCAGAAAGTGTTACAGAAGGACATCCAGATAAAATTGCAGATCAAATTAGTGATGCAATTTTGGATGATATATTAAAAAACGACCCAAATGGTAGAGTTGCATGTGAAACCATTTGTACAACAGGTATGGTAATGGTATTTGGTGAAATCACCACAAACCATTATGTTGATGTACAAAAGATTGTAAGAGATACTGTAACTGAAATTGGTTATGTCAGAGGAAAATATGGCTTTGATGCCGATAATTTAGCAGTTTTAACTGCAATAGACCCACAATCCCCAGATATCGCAATGGGTGTAGATGAATCCTCTATCCATGAGCAGGGTGCAGGAGATCAGGGTATTATGTTTGGTTATGCATGTAAGGAAACAGAAGAATATATGCCTCTTGCGATTACCTTAGCTCACAAGCTATGCCATAAATTAACAGAGGTTAGAAAGAATGGTACTCTTTCTTATTTAAGACCAGATGGAAAGAGCCAGGTAACTGTTGAATATGATGATGATGGAAGTATCCTAAGAATTGATACTGTATTAATTTCAACACAGCATTCCCCAGAAGTAGAGCTTTCAAAGCTTGCAGAGGATATAAAGAAATATGTTGTAGATGAGGTAATTCCTTCTAATTTAGTAGATAAAGATACAAAATTCCTATTCAACCCAACCGGTAGATTCGTCATTGGTGGACCAGCAGGTGATTCAGGCCTAACCGGAAGAAAAATTATTGTAGATACCTATGGTGGAGCTGCTTGCCATGGTGGTGGAGCATTTAGTGGTAAGGACCCATCTAAGGTAGATAGAAGCGCATCCTATATGGCAAGATATATTGCTAAGAATGTGGTAGCTGCAGGATTATGTGATAAGTGTCAAATTCAATTATCCTATGCCATTGGCGTTGCGGAGCCAACCTCTGTTTTAGTAGATACCTTCGGTACTGCAAATGTTGATGAGGAATTCATCCAAAATAAGATTTTAGAGATTTTCGATTTAACTCCAAAGGGGATTATTCGTACTCTAGATTTAAAGCGTCCTATCTATAAGCAAACCGCTGCCTATGGTCATTTTGGTAGAACCGATATTGATCTTCCTTGGGAGCATTTAGATAAGGTTGATGAATTAAAGACTTTATTAAAGTAATCCTTTTTAATCATTTTTAGGCGAATTCGAAAAAAATTCGCCTTTTTTGTCTATTTATTATATGGAGGCGATAAGATGACATGTAAAATATGTGGTGAAGCATTCTATATGAAAAGAGGCTTATTTGATTTATTCAATATGAAGGAGGTTTATATTTGTAATAAATGCTATAAAAAATATCCTATAGATTTATCCTTTTTGGCTTGTCAATTAGATAAATATAATTGTATTATCATACCTATGTTTAAAAAGAGATATTATATAGACTTTAATGCATTTATTCATGAATATACGAAAATCTTTATTGCAAATTATAAAAGGGTGGGCTATGAGCTATTCTTTTTTAATCATGTGGATTTATCTATTGATGATACCTTAGAGGCGCTTGATGCTATATCAAAATTAGTAAGAAGTGATATCATCATATTATGCTTTTCTCTAATAAAATAAAAATAAAACCCCATATATTGAAAACGCTTTTATAAAATGCTATAATAAAAGTACCAAGAAAAGGAGTGATATATATGAAGGTAGAAGTTGTAGGAAAGAATGGCTTTTCACCAAGTGATGCAAACAAGGAGTATGCAGCAAAGAAGCTTGCAAAGCTTAAGGATATGATCCCTGATTATGAGGATGTAACTGCAAGAGTTGTTTGTAAGGTGTATAAGACATACCATAAGGTTGAGGTTACAATTCCTTCCAAGAATATCATACTTCGTGCTGAAGTTACTGAAGCTGATCTTTATGCAGCAATCGACGGGTCAATCGACAAGCTAATGAAGCAGGTTCGCCGTTACAATGATAAGGTTAAGGACAAGCTAGGAAAGACGGGCATTAAGAATGCCTCTTTAGTTGCTGTGGCTGCTGAAGAACCAAAAATTTCAAGAGAGAAGCATTTAGACCTAGAGCCTATGACAGCGGAAGAGGCACTAGATCAAATGGAATTATTAGGTCATGATTTCTTCGTTTACTTAGATAAGGAAACAAGAAAAACGAACGTTATCTACTTAAGAGCAGATGGCGATTATGCAATTCTTGAAACTGAAGCAAAATAACGGAAGTTTAGGTATAAGCTCTAGGGTTACCCTAGGGCTTTTCTTATAATATTTATGTAATAAATATAAGTTTCTGTGATTCTACAGTTTTTGTTGAAAATTGACATTTTTTATAGTATTATATAAAAGTGATATTTTAGAGAGGAATTTCCAAGATTATTCAATTTTGGAGTTTTGTGTTATGGGACTAAAGATTTTTGATTCTGGTTATAACGAAATGAAAAGATGTGCTAAGCTTGCGAAAAAGATCTTAGCACTCGATAGTGAAATGCAAAAGCTTACCGATGATGAGCTTAAGGCAAAAACACCTTATTTTAAGGAATTATTAAAGCAAGGTAAGACACTGGATGACTTACTTGTTGAGGCATATGCTGTAGTGCGTGAGGCTGCCTATAGAGTTACAGGGATGAAGGCTTATGAGGTACAGTTAATTGGTGCTGCAGCGATTCATGGTGGTAACATTGCAGAAATGAAAACGGGTGAAGGTAAAACCTTAACTGGAGTATTCCCTGCATATTTAAATGCTTTAACTGGAGATAGCGTTCATATCGTTACTGTTAACGAATACCTAGCAGGAAGAGAAACTGAGGGTGTCATTGGTGATATTTATCGTTTCTTAGGCTTAACTGTCGGATTAAATTTAAGAGAATTAGATCGTCAGCAAAAAAGAGATGTATATAATTGCGATATCGTTTATACAACAAACTCAGAGCTTGGCTTTGACTACCTAAGAGATAATATGGTTCCAAACTGGGAGGAGGTTACTCAGCTTAAGGGCTTAAACTTCTGTATCATCGATGAGGTTGACTCCATTTTAATTGATGATGCAAGAACACCACTTATTATTTCTGGTCCACAAAAGGATGATGGTGGATTATATGAAAAGGCGGATTCCTTTGTTAAGGCTTTAAAGGAAGAGGATTATGAAATCGATATCGAATCTAGAACCATTGTATTAACGAATAGTGGTGTTGATAAGGCAGAAAGATTCTTCCATGTTGAAAACTTATACGATATCGAAAATAATACTTTAGTTCATAGAATTAACAATGCCTTAAAGGCGGTATATATTTTTGCAGATGGTAAAGAATATGTTGTAGATAGAGAAACCAGTGAGGTATTAATTGTTGACCAGTCTACAGGTCGTATCCTAAAGGGAAGACAATTTAGTGAAGGCTTACACCAAGCACTTGAGGCTAAGGAAGGTGTTGAAATCAAGAAGGAAACCATCACGGTTGCAACCATTACCTATCAGAATTTCTTCCGTATGTATAAGAAGCTATCTGGTATGACCGGTACAGCAAAGACAGAGGAAGAGGAATTTAGAGATATTTACAACATGTATGTTGTTGAGATTCCAACAAACCGTCCAGTAATTAGAATTGATGCACCAGATAAATTATTCTTAACTCCAGAATATAAATTCAATGCGTTAGTTGAAGATATTAAGGAGCGTCATGCAAAAGGACAGCCAATCTTAGTTGGTACTGCAAACGTTGAAACATCAGAATTAGTTCATAAAATGCTTGTAAAGGAAAACCTTGCCCATGAGGTATTGAATGCGAAAAACCATGCAAGAGAAGCAGAAATCATCGCTCATGCAGGTGAGCTTGGTGCAATTACGATTTCTACAAACATGGCTGGACGTGGTACCGATATTAAGCTTGGTGAGGGCGTAAAGGAGCTTGGAGGACTAGCCGTACTTGGTACAGAAAGATTCGAATCTCGTCGTATCGATAACCAGCTAAGAGGTAGATCTGGTCGTCAGGGTGACCCAGGCTATTCTTGCTTCTTCATTTCTTGCGAGGATGAGCTTATGCAAAGATTCGGTGGAGATGCATTTAAGGCAAGACTTGCCACTATTGTTCGTATGATGAACGAAGATGATGAAACAAAGCCAATCGAATCTAAGATGCTAGTGAAGATGGTTACTATGGCTCAAACAAAGATTGAGGGCTTAAACTACGATTCACGTAAGAACGTATTAAAATATGACGATGTTGTACGTCGTCAAAGAGAAACCTTCTACGCTGAGCGTCAGCAGGTAGTCAAGGCTTTAAACCTAGTAGAATTATTAAAGCAAATTATGAAATCTGCCATCACAAATAAGGTAAATCAGTTCATGGAATCTGAGGCTGAATTTGATGATGAGAAGCTTACAAAGACATTCAATGAAAGAATATTTGGTGCACCTCTACTCGATGTAAATATAATTAAGGGATATGATGAGGATACCGATATCATCAATTATATTTATGATGCATGTGTTAAGGAATTTAGCGACCGATTAGAAAAGATTAAAGCGGATCTTAAGGAATTCATTCCAGAAGAAGTACAAAAGGAAGACCCAGCTATTTTAGATAAGCAGATTATGCTATTTATTAAGAGAATCATTCTTCCAATTCTAGATAGAAACTGGAGAGAGCATATCGATGATATGCAAGGCTTCCGTCAGGGTATTTATCTACAGCAATATGCTCAAACAAATCCACTTGAGCTATACCAAAGTGAAGGATATGAGCGTTTCAAGAGATTAAATGCTAAGATGAATGAAGAAATCCTAATTTCTGCAATGCATGCAAGAATTCGTGTAACAAGAAAGGCTGAAGAGCCAAAGGATGAGCTAAAGGGCTTAAGAACAAATCAGGATTTATCTACTGTAAATAGTAAACAACCTGTAAGAAAAGAAGCAAATCCAAATGCTAAATTTGTCAATGTAGGTCCTAATGCACCATGTCCATGTGGATCTGGTAAGAAGTTTAAATTCTGTCACGGATTAAGAAGGTAATCGAATAAAAAAAATCCCTCACATTTCGGTGAGGGATTTTTCTATAGGATAAATAAGGATATACCACAGGATATAAGTAAGAAGAATGTAATGATGAATCCATTCTTCATAAAATCTATAAATGTATATTTTATCCCATTTTCCTTTAATATTCTCATCCACATAATACCTGCAAGTGCACCTACTGGTGTAAGAAGTGCACCAATATTAGAGCCCATAATGGTTGCATAAACAAGCTTCATATTGGAAGTACCAGATAGAATAGAGGAATACATCATAGTCATTGGAATATTATTTACTATATTACAGGATAATGTAGAAGAGTATAAATACAATAAAGGCTCTATAGATTCCTTTGTATTATGGAATAGATTTCCAATTTCATTAAATATACCATATCCATTTAATGCCATAATGATCGTATACATAGATAATATAAATGGTATTAAGCTATAAGGTGCTCTTTTTAATGTCGATTTAATATATCTTTTCTTTTTGGCAATTAAGCCATAGCTAAATAGGAATAATAATAAGGATGCTGCAAAGGATAGACATATAATCCACATTTCAAAATGAATGTAATTGGATATAGCTAATAATATAGTAGTTAAAACTAAATGAATGAGGGAAAGGATACATACAAGCTTATTTTCAATTTTGGCTTTTTCAAAATCGAATACTTCGATTTTTTTAGATAAGCTTTTATGGAATAAAAGAAGTAATACAGATATACTAAATATAGATGTGAATATAGAAGGAAGAATCATTTTTAAGAAATATCCTAAGAAATCTAAATGAAATAGGGTAGATAGGTATATATTGGTCGGATTACCAATGGATAATACCATACTCCAGGTATTTGCTGCAGTGAATTCCATAACTAAATACGGAATAGGGTTTATATTTCCTTTTTTAGAAAAATATAGAATAAAAGGGGTAAAGGTTAATATGACAATATCATTTGAGGTAAATACAGTTATTATAGATATTAGTGCATAGAGTACAAAGAATAGCATATATTGACTCTTTCTATATTTTTCTATGAATATAGATGCAATATATCTAAAGAAGCCAGCCTCATCTAGTGCTATAGATATAAAGGATATAGAAATAAATAATATTAATATTTTTAAAGGATTAATATCACTACTTGATATTAAGCTTTGAAAGAATTGATTTCTATCAAACCCAGGCAATAATAGTAACAATATTGCTGCAAATAAAAGTGGCATAAAGAATGTGTCTATTGTAATATTTTTAATTCTTAAAATTGGGAATTTTAAAATACATAAGAACATTAAAATTATGGCACTTATAGAAATAACTAATGTATATACCATTTTAGCACCCCAAAAGATTATATACCTTTGTTATAAAACTTCAAGTTTTTTTCTGCCAATGAATTGAGATTTTTTAAAAATCATTATATAATGAATCTATATGTCGATTGGTGGGATCAAAATGCTTTATCTAGGATTTATTTTAGGAATAATTCTATATGTCTTATCTATTGGAGCCTTTATAGGATATGCTGTATTATTCTTTATGAAAAAGAATCAAATCCTAGAAAGATTTGTAAGTTTGATTTTCCTGCTTCATTTAGTCTTACTTGCAGGATTATCCTGGAGTGTAGTATTAATGAATGGATCCTTTAGAGTAAATATTAATTTAGGAATCGATTATTCCTATGTATTCATTATTTCTGTTCCTATCATCATTTTATATGAGGTATTGGATTACTTCCAAAGAAAGAAGATTCATAAAAGTGATAAGATGTTTGTGAATGTTGTAAGATATTTACTTCCTGTACTCACAGCGGTTTTATTCTTTGTATGTTCGATTGTTTTTTATTTCTTATGGAATGATTTTCAAATATTATCGATTACCATATAATATTAAAATTTATGTAAACGTTTTAAAGAGGACAAAGAGAAAGTATAACTTTTTTATTGTCCTTTTTTATTGTAAAATAAACGTAGTTTTGTGTATTTTACAAAAATGACTTTAATAGCAAACGAGGTATAGAAAATGAAGGCTGTTGTATCCGTGGTTGGTAAAGATTCTGTAGGTATTTTAGCATCTGTTGCTACTAAGTGTGCAGAATTTAAAGCAAACATTGATGATGTTAACCAAACCATTATCGATGATTACTTTACTATGTTTATGATTATCAACATTGATGAATTAACCATTGAGTTCAATTCATTTGTTGATAAGATTCAAGAATTAGGAAAAGAGAAGAATCTTGAGATTCATTGTATGCATGAAGATATTTTTAATCTAATGCATCGTATCTAAGGAGTACATAATGAATAATAAGAGCGAAATTGTAGAAACCATAAAAATGATTCAAGAACAAAATCTTGATGTTAGAACCATTACTATGGGTATTTCCCTAATTGATTGTATGGATACTGATATTAAGAAGTCTTGTCAAAAGGTTTATGATAAGATTTATAAATATGCTAAGGATTTAGTTAAGACAGGTGAGGCTATATCTAAAAAATATGGTATCCCTATTATTAATAAAAGAGTATCTGTTACACCAATTTCAATGTTAGTTGGTGTATCCGGTGGAGATCCTATCGAATATGCGAAAACACTAGATAAGGTGGCTAAGGAAATCGGAGTTAACTTTATTGGTGGATATAGTGCACTTGTTCAAAAGGGCTTTGCTCCTGGTGATAGAGAATTAATTGAATCTATTCCAAGAGCTCTTGCTGAAACAGATGTTGTATGCTCAAGTGTGAATGTAGGATCTACAAGAGCAGGTATCAATTTGGATGCTGTAAAGATTATGGGAGAAAAGATTAGAGAGGCTGCAGAGCTTACAAAGGATAGAGAATGCATTGGTGCATCTAAACTTGTGGTCTTCTGTAATGCAGTTGAGGATAACCCATTTATGGCAGGTGCCTTCCATGGCGTTGGTGAGGCAGATTGCGTCATTAATGTAGGTGTATCTGGACCTGGAGTTGTTCGTGCGGCTATTGCTGCAGCACCTAAGGATGCTCCTATTTCAGAGATTGCAGATATCATTAAGAAGACTGCATTCAAGGTTACAAGAATGGGTCAGCTTGTTGGTGTTGAGGCATCTAAGATGCTTGGCGTTGAATTTGGTATTGTCGATTTATCCTTAGCTCCAACTCCTGCAGTTGGTGATTCTGTTGCTCATATATTAGAAGAGATTGGACTTGAGCAGTGCGGTGGTGTTGGTACAACCGCATGTCTTGCCATGCTTAATGATGCAGTAAAGAAGGGTGGAGTTATGGCATCCTCCAGAGTTGGTGGACTTTCTGGCGCATTCATTCCTGTATCTGAGGACCAAGGTATGATTGATGCAGCAAGAAGTGGTGCACTTTGTATTGAGAAGCTTGAGGCAATGACTGCAGTTTGCTCCGTTGGACTAGATATGATTGTAATCCCTGGAGATACTACAGCTGAGGTCATTTCTGCACTAATTGCAGATGAGGCTGCAATTGGTATGATCAACTGTAAAACAACAGCAGTAAGAGTTATTCCTGCCATCGGTAAAAAGGATGATGAATCCTTAGACTTTGGTGGATTATTAGGATATGGTCCTATTATGCCTATAAGAAAATTAAAGCCAAATGTATTTATAAATAGAGGCGGACATATTCCTGCACCATTAAATAGCTTGAAGAACTAATAAAGGTTTGAAAGAAACCCTAGAAAATAAAAAATGAGGAAAATGAAAATGGATTATTTAGAGAAAGCAAATTTATGGAAAAATTATAAGGATTTAGAACCATCCTTAAAGGCTGAGCTTGATTCAATGGATGATCAAGCATTAAAGGAAGCATTTACTACAGATTTAGCCTTCGGTACTGGAGGACTTAGAGGAATCTTAGGTGCTGGTACAAACCGTATGAATATCTATATCGTAGGTAAAGCCACCTTAGGCTTTGGTAGATATTTACTTAAACAGTCCCCTGTTGCAAGATCTATGGGTGTTGCAATTGCTCATGACAACCGTCATCAGTCTGTTGAATTTTCTAGATTTGCAGCAGAAGTTTTATCTAGCTTAGGCTTTAGAGTATTCTTATTTGAATCCTTAAGACCTACACCTGAATTATCTTATGCAGTAAGAAATTTCAAGTGTATTGGTGGAATTATGATCACTGCATCTCATAACCCTAAGGAATATAACGGTTATAAGATTTATGATGAAACAGGCTGTCAGCTTGTACCTGCTAAGGCAGATCAGGTTATTAAAGAAATCAACGCAATTGAAGATTATTTTGCAATTGAGCATTCCCTAAATCATGATTTAATTTATTATATTGGAAAAGAAATTGATGAAAAATATATCAAGGATGTAAAGAAGATCATCCTAAGACCAAATCTAAAGAAGGATTTTAAGCTCGTTTATACTCCACTTCATGGTACTGGTCAGGTATTTGCACCACAGGTGTTACAATCTGAAGGCTATGATGTTGTACCTCTTGCATGCCAAATGACGAATGACCCAAATTTCTCTGGTGTAAAGACTTCTAACCCAGAAAATAAGGAAGCATACGATGAGGCTATAGAGCTTGCAAAGAAAATTGGTGCGACCATCGTCCTTGCAACTGACCCAGATGCGGACCGTTTAGGTATTGCTGTTCTACATGATGGAGAATACATCCTATTTACAGGTAACCAAACTGCTGCATTAGTATTTGATTATATTTGTAAGACAAGAAAGGAATTAGGCACATTACCTTCGGATGGTTACCTATTTACTACGAATGTATCTTCAACACTTCCAATTGCCATTGCTGAAAAATATGGCTTAAAAACTGAAATTACATTAACAGGCTTTAAGTTTATCGGAGAAAAGGCAAGAGAAATGGAAACTACTCACCGTGGTACTTATGTATTCGGCTTTGAGGAATCCTATGGCTGCTTAGTTTCTGATTGTGTACGTGATAAGGATTCCATTCAAGCAATTTTAATGCTTTGTGAGACAGCTGCATACTACCGTGAAAAGGGTATGGATTTATATGATGCATTACAAGAAATTTATAAGGAATATGGATACTACAAGGAAGGTATTACGAATATTAGCTTAAAGGGTCTTGAGGGTGCAGCAAAGATTTCAAGAATCATGAATTATTTCCGTGAATCAAATATTTTCTTAAAAGATTTCAAGATTTTAGCTAAGGATGATGTATATAAGTCTATGCATTATGATTATGTATCCGATAAAGATACTACAATTAAGCTTCCTCAATCGAACGTCATTAAATATTATCTAAATGATAATATGTGGTTTGTACTTCGTCCATCAGGAACAGAACCTAAGCTAAAGGTTTACTATGGTGTTAAGGGTAATTCAAATGAAGAAGCAGATGAAAAGCTTGCCCTATTAACTAAGGAAGTACTTGAAATTGTTAATATGATAAAATAGATTATCGAAAAAATTGAGAGTGAAAACACTCTCTTTTTTCAATATGCTTTGATTTCATATTGTAATTGTGCTATTATATACAAGTATATAAAAGAAAAAAGAGAAAATTTATGAAAAAAGGGGGAAACAAAAATGATTATATGGCATGATATTGATAATGATCGTATTACAAAGGATCAATTTATTGCATGTATTGAAATCCCTAAGGGAAGCAAGAAGAAATATGAGCTTGATAAGGAAACTGGTTTGATTATTCTAGACCGTATTCTATATACATCTACACACTATCCAGCAAATTATGGATTTATTCCAAGAACCTATTCTCAGGATAAGGACCCACTCGATGTATTAGTATTATGTGATGAGCCATTTGACCCACTCGTATTAGTACGTTGTAAGCCAATTGGCGTAGTAAAAATGATCGATGAGGAAGCTGCAGATGAAAAGATTATCTCTGTATGTGTAAATGACCCATCTATGAGTGGATATAACGATATTAGTGAGCTTCCGCCTCATATCCTAGATGAAATTAAGCATTTCTTCATCGTTTATAAGCAGCTTGAAAATAAGACAACCTTCGTTACAGAAATCGATGGTGTTGACGAGGCTAAAAGAGTTATTCAAGCATCTATTGATGCATATAATGATTTATATTTAAATTAATATTTAAGGAGAGATTAAAATGGCTTTAACAGCAGGTATAGTAGGATTACCTAATGTTGGTAAATCTACTTTGTTTAATGCAATTACAAAGGCAGGTGCTTTGGCTGCAAATTATCCATTCGCAACCATTGAGCCTAATGTAGGTATGGTAAATGTACCAGATGAGCGCCTACATGTTCTATCTAGTATGTATAACCCTAAAAAGACTACTCCAGCAGTATGTGAATTCACCGATATTGCAGGCTTAGTTAAGGGTGCATCTAAGGGTGAAGGCTTAGGTAACCAATTTTTAGGTAATATCAGGAACTGTGATGCAATCTTAGAGGTTGTAAGATGCTTCCAGGATTCTAACGTTACCCATGTTGAGGGTACGGTAGATCCTGTAAGAGATGCAGAAATCATCAATCTAGAATTAATTTTAGCGGATTTAGATTCTGTTCAAAAAAGAGCTGTAAAGCTTGAAAAAAAGGCTCAATCTAAGGTGGATGACGCTCCAGCTGAATTTGCATTCCTAAAGAGAATTGAAGCATGTCTAATGGAAGAAAAGCCAGTTCGTACATTAGAATTATCTGAGCAAGAAGAAAAATATCTATCTGGATACCAATTATTAACTGCAAAGCCATTTATGTATGTTGGTAACGTAAAAGAGGATTATATTGCAAACCAAGATGATGATAAGGATTATCAAAAGCTAAAGGCCTATGCAGAAAAAACAGGTGCGAAATGCATTGCAATTTCAGCAGAAATCGAATCTGAGCTTGCTGTATTAGAGGATGACGAAAAGGAAATGTTCTTAGCGGATTATGGAGTTGAAGAACCAGGCTTAAATAAGCTTATTCGTGCAACCTATGATTTATTAGGCTATGCAACCTATTTTACAACTGGTCCTGATGAATGTAGAGCATGGACCTTTAGAAAGGGTATGCTTGCACCTGAATGTGCAGGTATTATTCACTCTGATTTCCAGCGTGGCTTCATTCGTGCGGAAACTGTTTCTTATGATGATTTAATTCAATCAGGCTCTATGCTTAAAGCAAAGGAAGCTGGTCTTGTTCGTCAAGAGGGTAAGGATTATCTAGTTCAAGATGGCGATGTAATGCTATTTAAATTTAATGTTTAAGACGGTCTAAAAAAGGGCTGTCTTTTTTTTGATATATAATATAGGTGGATAGAACGATAATTTCATTTTTAAATATTTTATTTATAATTTATAAAACAACTGTCCCATTTAATAATGGAGGTAATGAATATGAAAAAAGTATTTTCTTAGCTTCTTTAATTTCTATTCCTTTTCTATTATGCGTTTGTCAAACTTTAGATAATGTGAAAGAAACATCAAGTACTGAAATTACCACATCTAAAAAATATTCAAATTGTAAAAATATGGATATACCTGTTGTTCAGTTTTATGAAGAATCCAGGTTTTGGGGATATGATGGAAGAACAGGTGTTTATACATCTGGTTATTTCTTAATTATGCCGGGCTTAAGCTTAAAGAATGCAGGAACCTCTGATGATTGGATTAATCAAGAAGAGATAATAATGAACCAATATATTGTTGGAGATTATTTTAGGCTTATCGTTGGATATGAAAAAGAAGGCAAATTAAGAAATGCATTTAATTTCGAAGGCGGATCTTGCGATTCAGGATATGATGTATATGAGGAGGTAAGCTCATTTACATATTATCCTTGTGAAATAATTAAAATAGATGAAAAAGATATCACTAGGGATGAAGATGGATATATTCAAAATATTTCTACAGGAGATTATAATATTGATTCACATGCCAAGCTAGATATAGTTACAATTGATTTTCCTAACAATCCACATGAATATAATGCTTTTTCTTACTTAAATAAATATAAAGGAGAGGTCTATGCATCTGTTCAAGAAGGTGTTATATATTCATTTTTATCTTATGACCCAACCAATGAAAGAAATAATGAAATAAGAGAGATTTCTTTATAAAAGATATAGATTTTTAATAACATTGAGCAGTCAAACCATGACTGCTTTTTTCTCGTGCAGAAAAATCTTTTATCCGTTTATTCAAATTATTTAATAAAATGTATAATATTACAAAATCTACTTGTTAAAATGACTTAATCCGAAGGATTAAAATGTGTTTCGAAAATTTCGAAACTATTCGAAAAAATATTCAATACTAGATAGGTAAATTTTTTTGAAATTTTCTATAAAAAAGTCAAAAAAAGTGTCAAAAAAGAAAGCGGTTTTATTGCATAAATAAGGGTGTTTTAGTATAATTATATTATAATATATAATATAGGTTAAAAAAGAAGGGAGAATGGAAAATGGATTTATTTGATATGGTCCAGGATAATTTCTTTTCGTTATTATCTTCGAAAAATAAAAGAATTTACTTAGCTAGCATCCTTCAGGTTTTCAAGGTATATGAAACAGGTACAATCTTAGGTATCGAGAAGAAAATCGTAGTAGATGACCTAACGTATTTTTTAGATTCAAATTCTCAATATTTATATGACATTGAGGATGAAGAGGATGAGGAAGCAAATCCTCAAAGTAAGCGTGAGCTTGCAAATTACATTTTAAGAAGAATGGAAGAATGTGGATGGATTTATGTCGATGTTACAAATGATTATATCGAGATATTAAATTTCACAGATGTGGCGATAACCATTTGTGAAGCATTATTAAATGCATATCCACAAATTGATTTAATGGACAGTGAGCTTCCAGATGATTATGTTGACCCAACACAATATCAAGGATACATTTATTCCATATATACACTTTTGAATCAGCAGGATAATATCGATTATGCACTTACCTTCTCCTTAGTATTCTCGAATACGAGACAATTAATTCGTGCAATCAGAAGACTAGATGCAAGAATGAAGGAATATATTACTTCTGTAATTGACAATACAGAGATTAAGGACCTTATGGAAAGATTAATTCGATACAAGAATGAGGTATATGATAAATCCTATGTTAAGCTAAAGGTTTCTGATAATATCGATAGATATCGATTAAACATTGTAACAAAACTTGAGGAATATCAAAGCGATGAAACGATTGTTAAGGCTATATCGAAAAACTATATTGCTGTTACGAAAACAGAGGAAGAAGCCATTAGTAAAGCAATCCGAAATATCGATGAGGTTATTGATGCATTCAATGCGATTGAGGATTTCATTACAGAAATCGATAATAAGAATAGAAATTATATCAATTCTACCATTGGTAAAATTAAATTCTTATTATCTGAAGAGGATAACATCATTGGTAAATTAAATACAATCTTAAAATTTGTTAAGGATCAAAACAAAAAGGGTAAGCAGGATAGAGCTATCAGAATTATTGATGGCTTATATAACTTACCACAGCTTAAGGTTTATAACATGGAAGGATCCTTATATACCCCAAGAGGTGGATATCAAAGAAATGCCAACCAGGTATTAGATGATGTTGGATTTGATTTTGATTTAAATCCAGAATTCCTATCTCAGTTCCGTACAGCATATAACGAAGAAGAGGTTGCAAACTTCTTAGATGCAAATTTAGTTGATGGTGTATTCCAGGCATCAAAGATTTTAAGATATGATTGTACAAGAACAGAATTTATGATGGTTGTATATTCTATTATATTATCCGTTGAAAAATCCTATGTTGTTGAAATCTTAGATGACACTAAGGTGGAAACAGAAAAGTTCATTATCAAAGATTTTATCATTAAGAAAACATTAGTGTAGGAGAGAGAATATGTTAGACGCATTAGAAAAAATGACAGTTACACAGCAGGGTCAATTTAAAGACACTGCAAACAAGCTACTTGCTTGTACATTCTTATCAAGAGATAAAAAGGATAATAAGGAAGCTTATTATTTCCTAATGAGCTATAAAGAGGTATTTGATGAATTCTTCCAGATTCTAGGCTATGAGATTACATTAGATATGCCTACAGGCTCTGTAATGCTATCTGGAGCATCTGCAGCCAATACCTTAAAGCTTAGAAGAGATGAAACCTTGGTATTATTGATTTTAAGACTTTTATATCATGAAAAGATGAAGGATACATCCTTAAATGAAAATATCGTTTGTGCTGTATCGGATATTCATGAAAAATATGATTATTTAGAAATTAAGAAGAAGCTAAATAAGACAGATTTAGTTTCCTCCTTAAGATTACTTAGACGTTATAATCTTATTGAAATTACAGGTGATGTTACAACATCCTCTTGTAAGCTTGTTATCCTTCCTACCATTTTAATGGCAATTAAGACAGAGGATATAACCGAAGTATTCAATACGATCAATAAGATTAATGCAGCTGAGGAGGCAAAGTAAGATGAAGAAGCTTGTTAAGGTTAGATTAATCAATTGGCACTATCTTGCTAACGAAACAATTGAATTAAATGGTAATACATTACTTACAGGTCCAAACGCATCAGGTAAATCTACGATCATGGATGCCATTACCTATGTTCTTACTGCAGGTGATACAGCATTCAACCTAGCTGCAAACGAAAAGGGTAAGAGAGATTTAAGAGGTTATGTAAAATGTAAGCTTGGTATGGATGATAGAGAATACCTAAGAAATGGTGATGTCTCTGGTCATATCGCACTACAGTTCCATGACGAAAGAACTGGTCTTGATTTTACCGTTGGTGCTGTAATTGATGCTTTCGGTGATTTGGCACCAGTTAAGACGATCTTCTATAGAAGTGATGAGCCTATCAATGATTCTATGTTCATCTCTTCTGAGAAGAGCATTTATGGTGTTGTTGAATTCCGTAAGCATAATCCATTATTTGAATATTATTTAACAAAGAAGGAAGCAAAAAGAGGCTTTAGAAACGCCTTTGGTTCCATCAATGAGGATTTCTATAGATTAATTCCTAAGGCATTAGCATTTAAGCCAATTGCAGATGTTAAGGAATTTATTTATCAAAATATTCTTGAGGAAAAGGAAATCGATGTAACTGCAATTCAAGAATCCATTCGTGCATATAAGGAGCTTGAAATTACATTAAAGCTAATTCAAAGTAAGATTGCAGATTTACATGAAATTGATTTTGTATATCAGGAAATCCTAAAGATTCAAGAGAATAAAGCATATATTGAATATTTAATGCATTTATTTGATGTTGAATCTGTAAGAAATGATATCAATGATGCAAAGAAGCTCATCGATAAGGAAGAGCAATTAAGAGTTCGTAAACAAAAGGAATTACAGGACTTAGATCAAGAAAACATTTCCCTACAGGAGCGTGCAAGAGAATTATATAATCTACTTGCATCGGATGACACCTTTAAGGCAGAAGAATATACCAATAGAGAAATATTAAAAACGCAGGCAAATATTGCATCCTTAGAGGCAAACCAGCAGCAATTCTTAAAGAGAAGTTCAAACTTCAAGGATATAATTAATGCTTTAAGAAAGCTATCTGAGGAGAAATTATATAATGAAGCTGCAAATATTAATTTATCCTTAATTAATGTAAATGCTGTTGAAGAAACTAAATTAAGATTAAGAGATATCAATTCTCGTATGCAAGCTTTAATTTCTAAGAAGAACCAAAAGCTAGGTAGCTTAGATTCCTCTCTTGAGGCAATCATCCAAGAGATTAATCAAATTAGTGTTGCATTAAGAGATTTAAAGCAAAATAAGATGAATTATAATCCTCAGTTAGTTCAGATTCGTCAAGAAATCCAGGATGGCTTAAAGAGAATTTATAATTATGATATCAATGTACATATCTTTGCAGAGCTATGTGAAATTGTTGACCCTAAATGGGCAGATACCATTGAAATTTTCTTACGTAATAGAAGATTTATGATGATTGTTGAACCAAGATATTATGATCAGGCTTTACAAATTTATTCAAGAATTAAAAATAGATATCATTTATATGGTATCGGTTTAGTTAATACAAAGCAGATTCAAAAATTTAAAACATTTGAAAAGAATTCCTTAGCATCCATTATTGAATCGGATAATCCAGATGCAAGAGCGTATATCAATTACACCTGTGGTAATGTAATTATGTGTGATGATCCAATGGAGCTTGAAAAATATCAAACATCTATTACAAATGATCACCTATTATATTCGGGATATACTGTTACAGATTTAAATCCAAATGTAGATAAGCCATTTATGGGTAAGAATGCTGCAGCTAAGGCATCCTCTATTTGGGCTGAAAAGGCAGAGGAGGCTAAGGCAAAATATACCGAAATCAATTCTCAGGTAGAAAAGGTTTCAAAGGAAATCGAATTATTAAATCAAATTGATATTCGTCCATTGCTTGAGGACTTAGATAAGGCATTAGAATTAGTTAAGGAACAGGCAGCCTTAGAGGATTTAACTCGCCAGGCTAAGAGAGCTAAGAATGCTACTCCATCTGAGCTTCAGGACGATTATGAAAAGGTACAGCAATCCATTAAGAATATCGAAAAGAAGAAAATGGATTTATCCATGGAAATCGGTTCTATTGGAACTAGAATTAATGCATTACTTGAGGCTGTAAGCCAAAAGAATAGTGAGCTTGATACACTAACAAATGAGCTTAAGGATTTAGCTAAGGATAATGTATCCTTTGAATCTCGTGCTAAGCAAGAATATAATGCTATCATTGAAGGACAATCCTTCAAGCAGGCACTTGCATCCTACAAGGAGAAGTATGAAACTGAGGAAGGATCCTATTCTACACTTGTAGATAATTTAGTTGCAAAGCAATTTAATTATGTAAATAAATATAATTCTACATTAACGATTGGTTTATCTGAAATTGATAAGTTTATGGTAGAATTAAATAAGCTTGAAAAGAGTGAACTAATTACTTATGAAAATAAGGTAAGAAGTGCAAGAGAATCTGCTGAAGTAGTATTCAAGGAAGACTTCATTGCTAAATTAAGAAACAATATCTTAACTGCTGAACAAGAAATTGGAAAGATTAATGATACCTTAAAGAATATTCGATTCGGTAATGATTCCTATGAATTCATCTTCCCAAGATCAAGTGAATATGCACAATTCTATGACATGGTTACATCCGAGCTTGTAGATTTAAATCAAGGTCTATTCACCTATGATTTCCAAAATAAATATGATGAACAGATTCGTGAATTATTTGAATCCTTATCTCAGGATGAATTAAATTCTAATGGTGCTATGAATAAATTTACGGATTACCGTACATACATGGATTACGATATTAGAATCATCAACCAGGATGGTGAATCTATGACCTATTCTAAGGTATTTAAGGAAAAATCCGGAGGTGAAACTCAGGTTCCATTCTATGTTGCAATTATTGCATCCTTCGTAAGAGTTTATACAAAGATTGGCTTCTCTGGTGGAGATCCTATTGGTATTGTAATGTTCGACGAGGTATTCGATAAGATGGATGGTAACCGTATGAGAGCGATGATGAGCTTCATCAATTCTATGCCACTACAGGTAATTATTGCCTGCCCACCACAAAGAATGGATATTCTACAGGATTATGCAGATACAACCTTAATCATGGTACGTCAAGGTACAAAGGCTAAGGTTTTACCAATGACAAATAAGGAAGGTGCATTACGCTAATGGGCTTATTCTTTAAAAGGAAAAAAAATCCATATCAGGATATAGATTTAGACGAAGAGGTAGCTTTATCTGGTAGAGCCTCTGATAGAATCATTATGGAAAAGATGAATTATGATGATCCTCGCGCAAAGGAGCTACTTGAGGCATTAAGATCTGGTTCACCACTCGTATTAAATTTTGATGGCATGGATTTACAACAAGCAGATAAATATATGGCATTCTTCCAAGGTGCTGCAATCGCACTTGAGGGAAGAGCTGTAAGAATCAATGAATCTACATTCCTATATGCTAGAAAAGAAGAATTCTTAGATGGCTCATTAAAGGAATTTGTAGATAGCCTACCAAAGGAAAATTAAGATTAAATAATCAGAAGATTTGGCAATAATTTGCCAAATTTTCTTTTTTTCCTCCTTAGTATTTCAATTATTTGATATTCAGGTTATAATTTAATAAATAAACTGATAGAAAGAAGATGAATAAAATGTCAGTAACTCTAAATCAAGGCTT
>NZ_JAXFPY010000026.1:0-21622 GCF_034179385.1 Anaeroplasma sp. | reverse complement strand
TATGCTTTCTTACACATTCTTGAAAGAAATCTATAGATAAAAAATTCACCTCTAGTAGATTTTAGTTTTTGTTTTAAAACTTTATATCTTTTCACATCAATTCACCTCCTCTCTTTTTTATATAATACACCCTATTTTGACGTTATTTATGTCTATTATAAAAATATTTTATTTTTTTTATTCCTACTTAATACAAATAAATACGAATAGTAATAATAAATAGAGTTTTAAATTTACTAATAAATAAAAAAGCACATCCTCTGTGCTTTTTTGTTTATCCTTGGCCTAAATATTCATTTATAAATGAAACAATCACTTCACTCATTTTATAATTCATCTTTTCTTTCAAGCAAAGACTTATATTTTTAAAATCAATAAACAGCTTATGAGCATCCGATGCTATTATACTTTTTTTCCTAACATTTTAAAAATCTACTCTTTCTAATAATTCAGATGGCTTTACTGCAATTATTTTACTACCTGTAAAATCCTTAATGTTTCTTGTAACAATAAAACTAGCTTTTAGTTTTTGAGCAGTAACCATTTGTAAAGCATCTTCGTAATCTTTCGTTTTTTTCTCTGCGGCTTGCATAATTATCTCTGATTTCAAATCATAAATTTTAAAAACCAAGTTAATATTATTAATAACTTCTAAAGTCTTTTCAGGATCTAATTCTCTTCTTAAAATGTATACAATATTAGGAATCGAAAGTGCAGAAATATATCCATCTATCTTCCTTGTTTCACAAAGTTTCCATATTTTCAAAGAATCTTCATAAAATCCCTCTCTTTTGTATAAAACATCTAAAATAACATTAGTATCAATCAAGACCTTCATGCTTTAATACCCTTTCTTTTGTGATATCTTTCTCTGAAATATCATTTTTAAGAATTCCTAATAAAGAATCCGACAAATATGATACAGTCTTGTCTTTAGATATTAATCTTGCAACTTCTTTACCGTTTTTTATAATTATAATCTCATTACCATCGATAACAGATTGCAAATATTTTCCGAAATTATTTTGTAGTTCTGTTGCTTTTACTGTTTGCATAGTTCATCATCCTTTCTAGCTATTTTTATTATATATTATTTTAGACATTTTTGTCAATAAAATAACTATTTTTACCATATGTTATTTTAGACATAACCACTTGAACAAAAGTGAATAAAAATTCACTCTATGAGTAAACTCATATTTCCTAAACTTTTCAACTTTTATATAACTAAAAATAAATGAGCCAAAATTAATGGCTCATATTAAGTAAATTAATATATGATTTTAATGTATCCTCGCTCAGATTTAACTCAGTGAGGATTTTCTTTTGTTTTCCAGTTAATGCATATTTTCTTACATAAACATCATTAATCTTTGTGACTTCTATTTTAGATAATTCTTTAAATACCGTTATTAAAGTATCGCTTGAATTTTCTTTTAAATATTTTTTAAGTTTAGTATTAATACTAGCTTTTATTATTGATGAAATAAAAGCTATAAATGTTTTAACTTTTATTTTAGTATCACTATGAACTTTGAATTTATTCATATTCATATATGATTTGATATCTCTAAATGTCTTTTCGATAATATCTCTTTTTCTATATTCATCAATTACATAAGAAGTATCTAATTTATCTTTAGTAACTATAGCGAAGAAACCACATAAATCCATTTCACCTTGAATAATTTGATTATTAACATCATATTTATTTATATATCCATCTTTATCCTCTTCAAATAAGAAATATTTTTTATATGGCTTTAATTCTGCTTTCTTAGTTTTCTTGTTTTCTAATATTATTTTTAAACATTCTTCATAATAAGCTAAATTAGAAGCTAATATTTTCCTTTCTATTGAAGCTTTTTCATCATCATAATAAATATGTAAACATTTTAATTTTTTATCCTTAAACACATCTCTTTCAAGAGTTATTCCATATAAGTTATGTGATGAAATAAAATATTTATATTGATTCTTTATTTTATTCATATTCGCTATTATTGAATTATGAATTATATCAAGCGATGTTTTAGCCATAATAATATATTTAAAGCCATTTTCCTCTAAATAATCTAAATTATTTTTAGAAAACATGCCTCTATCTAAAATAAATGTAATATTTTTATCGCTATAGCCATAATTCTTGGCTTTATCTATCATTATTTTAGTTTGACTCATATCCGTAATTGAGCCTGGATACAATTCATAAAATAAAGGCATACCAGTATTATGATCTATAGCATAAGAAAGATTGATTTGTGGTAATCCTTCATCATCTTTTGGCTTACCATATTCAGCAAGTGATGATTCAGATATACTACTATTCATATTAGTGCCATCAAAATCAATTAATATTTCGTCTTTTTCTTCTTTTAAATTATTCCATCCACTTAAAAAAGAAGAAATATTATCATCAGTTAATGTATTAATGATTCTTGAGATTTGAGAATCAGAATATATTTTATTACAATACGAATAATATTCTCTTATGAAATATTTATAATACTGAGTAGCAGTATTAAATCCAAATGTATAATAATAAATTAAATCTTTAAATATATCGCTATTTTCAGGAATTATAAAAGATAATAAATTAGAAATACCTAAATTAGATAATTCTCTATCAAAAACCATCATAGCGCCAACTTTGATACAATCTGAAAATTCTGGTGCTTCAACTAAATATTCTTCAGGAGAATCATAATATTTAAAATAATTATCATTAGGATACATTTTAGTATCATCATATTTTTTACCAATACATATTCTTTTATCAGTATTATATCTTTTAGCAGGATCATAAACAGATTCAATTACATGATAAATATAAACATTACCATTTTGAGGCTTTTCTCTAGTGTTTTTAGGAATAGTAACAAGTGTATCTTTAAGCATAGTAGCACCGCCCTTCTATTTAGTTATATTATACAACTAAATAAAGAAAAAGCAATCTAAAAGCAAAAGAAAATTTTGATTATTTAGTAGTATAATTTATGAAAAGTTTAGGATTTAGCATTGCAACAATATCAATTACCGCTTCATTAATTTCTCCACTTGTTTCTTTAAATTCAACTATTTCATTTTCTCGTCCTAAATTCATTGCATCCTCCTGTGTCACAATAAATGTCACAATAAATGTCACAACAAATTGTAATACCAAGTGAATTTAAACTGAATACATTTTTTATTTGCCAACAAAACTTTTTTACCGAATATAGTTCCTTCGATTTCCCATATATAAGTTCAAATGTTTTATATACCGAATGTTATATAGAAGTTTAAAAGTTCTTAGTATCAAATGATATCAATAAGTTTCAATGAACAAAAGGAGTCCATCTGAACTCCTTGAAGGTACTTAGTTAAATAATGGTGTAGATAGGTATCTATCTCCATTATCTGGCAATAATACAACGATTCTTTTTCCTTTATTTTCTTCTCTTTTAGCTAGAATTGTTGCAGCATATAATGCAGCGCCAGAGGAAATACCAACGAACACGCCATCACTCTTCACTACACTTGCACCTGTTTTAAATGCTTCTTCATTAGATACAGTAATGATTTCATCATAAATAGTTGTATCTAGGGTATCCGGTACAAAGCCTGCACCAATACCTTGAATCTTATGTGGGCCAGCAACACCTGTAGATAATACAGCTGAGGTGGCTGGTTCTACAGCTACAATTTGAATATTAGGATTCTTCTCCTTTAAATATTTACCAACACCAGAGATTGTACCACCAGTACCTACTCCAGCAACGAATATATCAATATTCCCATCCGTGTCCTCCCAAATTTCTGGGCCGGTTGTATCATAATGCGCCTTTGGGTTTGCAGGATTGACGAATTGACCAGCGATAATCGAATTAGGAATTTCCTCATTCAATTCCTTTGCGCGAGCAATAGCTCCTTTCATCCCCTTTGCACCTTCAGTTAGTACTAATTCTGCACCATAGGCTTTAATTAGATTTCTTCTTTCTACGGACATAGTTTCTGGTAATGTAATAATTAAACGATAGCCCTTTGCTGCAGCAATGGCTGCAAGACCAATACCAGTATTACCACTGGTTGGTTCAATAATGGTTGCCCCCTTCTTTAATATACCCTTAGCCTCATAATCCTCAATAATAGCCTTCGCAATTCTATCCTTTACAGAACCTGCAGGATTAAAGCCTTCTATTTTTGCAACTATTGTTGCAGATAACTTATTTTGTTCATTATAATTTACTAATTCGACAAGTGGCGTTTTACCAACTAATTCGGTAATTGTTTTATATATTTTGCTCATACTATGCCTCTTTTTAAATCTTGCTTAATGCATTTTTTAAATCATCAAGTATATCATCGATATGCTCAGTACCAATAGATAATCTTATAGTACTATCATAAATGCCTACACGAGCTAATTCCTCTTTTGTCATTTCTGAATGTGTTGTTGAGGATGGATGGATAACCAAAGATTTTACATCTGCAACATTAGCCAAAAGCGAGAAAATCTTTAAATTATCAATGAAGGTCTTTGCTTCCTTTTCTCCGCCTACAACATCAAATGTAAATATGGATCCTCCACCATTTGGGAAATACTTTTTATATAATTCTTGTTGCTTTAAATCCTTAGTAATGGATGGATGATTTACATTCTTTACCTTTGGATGATTTTTAAGGAATTTAACAACCTTAAGTGCATTTTCTACATGTCGCTCTACTCTTAGAGATAATGTTTCAAGCCCCTCTAGAGCAATGAATGCGTTCATTGGAGAAATTGTAGCACCCGTATCACGTAGTAATATTGCACGAATATAGGTAACAAAGGCCTGTGGACCTAAAGCTTCATAAAAGGATATACCATGGTAAGAGACGTTTGGTTCAACTAAATGCTTAAATTTACCACTCTTTTTCCAATCGAATTTACCACCTTCGATAATTACACCACCGAGTGCAGTACCATGACCTACAATGAATTTTGTTGCAGAATGTACGACAATATCCGCACCATATTCAAGTGGTCTTACTAGATAAGGTGTTGCAAAGGTTGAATCGACAACAAGTGGAATATTATGCTTATGTGCTACCTTTGCAATCTCTTCAATATCTACAACATCAGAATTCGGATTTCCTAATATTTCGATGAATACAGCCTTAGTATTTTCCTTTATTGCCTTATCGATTTCTTCAGGGATTGGCTTAACAAAGGTTGTTGTAATACCATAATTAGGCAATGTATGCTGTAATAAATTAATTGATCCACCATAAATATTGTTTGCTGCAACAATATGATCGCCAGCGAAGGCTAATCCTTGGATAGTATAAGTAATTGCTGCTGCACCTGATGCAACCGCAAGTGCACAACTACCATTTTCAAGTGCACGAATTCTTTCTTCAAATACCCCTTGTGTTGGGTTTGTTAATCTACCATAAATATTTCCTGCATCGCGAAGAGAAAAGCGATCGGCTGCATGGTCACTATTATTAAATACGTATGATGATGTTAAATAGATAGGAACAGCTCTTGCTCCTGTTGCAGAATCTGGATTTTCCTGTCCTGCATGTAATTGTAATGTTTCAAATTTGTAGTTACTCATTTTATCTCTCCTATAGTTATTCTAAAAATTTTTCTTCTAACTTGGAGCCACACATGAAATTATGACTCCTTTTCTTATTCATTTTCCCTAAGCACATACATCGAATGTTTTTTCTAATCATAATTTCACTCCTTTTCTACTATTCCTATATATTTACTAGGATAACTATATTATACATCTTTTTTATAAATTGTAAATGACGAATTTGAAAAAATTAAAAGCCTAGGAATCTAGGCTCACTCAAATACTATAATCATTTCCCATTTTATTTTTTTCTTTGTCCACTAAATCCTCTAAAGAAATACCTTCCGTATATTTTTTAATCACCTCATAGTATCCCTTCCAATAATCAATGGTCGTGCAGCTAGAAGCCCTAGGACAAATATTAATATCCGTCTGTAAGCATGCAACTGGTGCTAAAGTTCCTTCTGCAGCAGATAATATTTCAAAGGTATTATAGTTTTTAATATCCTTAGTTAAAATATATCCACCTGTATTACCTCTTACGCTAATCAATAGTCTACTCTTTACTAATAAGGATACAACCTGTTCTAAATATTTTATAGAAATATCCTGTCTTTTTGACACATCCTTTAGTGAAACAGGCTTACCATTTGAATATGTTGCAATATCAATCATTAATCTTAAAGCATATCTTCCCTTTGTTGAAATCATGTTATCCCTCTTTTCCTATCAATTTACTATAGTATTATAACATTATTTTTTTAAAAAGTAGAAAAAAAGAAAAGCCAAAAGGCCTTTCTCCTAAAATTTTGAAATATTATAAATAGATAATAAATCGGGCTTTGATTCAAACTTCAATTCTTTACCATATTATTTCAATATTGAAACAGCATCACTAATGGTTTTTTCTAAGGCTTCTTTTCCGTATTTATCTACCCCAGCCTTATTCTTTTCCCCATGGGTTAGACATCCAGCCCCACCAATACATCCACCAACGCAAGCCATTCCCTCAATGAAGTTTGCATCCAGTACGTTTTTCCTCTTCTTTAGAAGTGCAATATGACATGCCTCAATGCCATCACAAGCACAGGCCTTTAAGTCAAAATCAATATTTTGCTCCTTCAAGCCTTCCAAAACAGCATCGGATAATCCACCGGATCGTGCAAAGATTCTACCAAAGTAGGATGCATTGTCAAGTACATCCTCCTCAAGTGTAGTTATATTTATATCCTTACTATCAAATAGTGCCTGAAGCTCCTCAAACGTAATTACCTCATCGATATATGGCTTTACTGTATCGAGCCTAGCTTCAGCTTTCTTTGCTGTACAAGGGCCAATAAACACAACCTTTGCTTTTTCATCCGTTGTTTTTAAATATTTTGCAAGGGTTGCCATAGGAGATAAATTATGAGAAACAAAAGGAAGTAAATCCGGAAATGAATTTTTAATATACTGCACAAAGGCAGGACAGCAAGAGCTTGTTAAAAAGCCCTTCTCTGAAAGCTCTTTAGACTCCGCTTGTGCTACCATATCTGCACCTAGGGCAGCCTCAACCACTGTAAAAAAACCTAATTCCTTAAGTCCCTTTATTACCTGGCCAAGCTTACCATAGGTAAACTGACTGGATATAGATGGAGCTACAATAGCATAAACCTTATATTCTGTATTTTGCTTACTCTTTTTTATAAGATCGATAACATTTAAAATATAGGATTTATCTGAAATTGCACCAAATGGGCATTGATATACACAAGCACCACATTGTATACATTTACTATTATCTATTGCAGCAGCATTATCCTCATTTATAGAAATTGCTTTAACCTTACAAGCAATTTGACAAGGACGCTTACGATTTACAATAGCAAAATAAGGACATACCTTTGCACATTGTCCACACTCTACACACTTTGTTTTATCTATATGTGCTACATGGTTATGGTCAAAGGATATGGCACCCCTTTTACAAGCCTCCTCACAACGATGAGCCAAGCACCCACGGCAAGAATCTGTAACCTCATAGCCTGCAGCTGGGCATTCATCACAGGCAATATCAATAACCTCAATTACATTAGGGTTATTCTTATCCCCACCCATTGCAATTTTAACTCTTTCTCCAAGAATAGCTCTTTCCTTATATACGCAACAGCGCATAGTAGGAGTTTTTCCTGGTACAATCGTTTGTGGAATACTCATAACATTCTCTAAAAGAGTATCCTCCCATGCCTCTTTTGCAACCTCACGAAGTACCTTATATTTTAAATATTGAACCTTTGTATCAAATTTTCTAAACTCCATAGTACATCTCCTTAGAAATAACTTACCTTTATCCTCTTCCCCATCTTTTTAAGACATTCGGATAATTCCTCAACGAGATTCATTTTAATATTAAAAGTAATCGGCAAATCCGGATTTTGATGTGCTGGATTTACCGCTCTTCCAACATAAAAGTTTATATCTGTTGCTTCTTCAAATAAAAGCCTACAAATGAGTGATGCTCCATCACGCTGAAAGCCCCATTTTTCATAAAGCTTATTTTGACCTAAAGCATCCTTTGCATATTCAATTACCTTACTGATGGTAATAACACCCTCAGTTACTAAATCAACCCCTTCAATTTCAGCAATTGGAGGAACATCTCCTCTTTCAAAGGAAAGATTTACCTTTACCTCTTTGCCAAGGTATCTTGCGGCAATCGATGAGGTTGTACCACCACAAATAATATGCTTTCCTTCCTTAGAAAAGAATAAAGACATCATACGATTATTATCATCAAAATTACGTGGAGGTCCAAATAAAATATTCACTGGTTCTCTTTTTCTTACCTTGATGACACAGGCCGTTGCATCATCCCCTGGGTGGTGTCCATATTCCTTATCACACTGGTCAACTAGCATAGTAGCTAAAGTTTTTGCATTATATCCTGCTTGAGCTAAAGAAAGCATAAAATCAGCAATATCCTCAAGCTTCCATCCAAAATTATATGCAAGACCAATTCCAGCATGAGGACATCCATCACTCATTGCGATTAAGCAATCATCCTCTTGTAGATTAATAATGGATTTTAAAACCTTTTTCCCTTCAATATTAAGCTCCTTTGTAGGATAATTATAAACATTAAAATTTCTTAAAAATATGACCTTAGGATTATCATATTGAATAATTTCAACGGTTCTATTTTCTATAATATGAATAATTGTAAATGTAGAATATGCAACACCTCTTACAGAGCATATAGGTAATGTTGCTGCAATCGTTGAAACACAATCCTCAAGCTTTAATCCCTCTGCCATCATTGTAGAAATAATCTTTGATGTAAGTGTAGATAAAATACTCGCCTTAACTCCACTTCCTAGGCCATCGGCTAAAACAATAACCTGGGAATTATCCCCTTGGTTTACTATATCTACATGATCTCCACAAAGCTCTTCTCCCTCATGATTTATACTTTTCCAGCCAATATCTGCACATAAATTATTCATCAACAATCGACTCCTTCAGCTTTGTAAGAGCAATTTTTGTCTCTGCTGCAGTCTCACCAAGAAGAGATGCTATTTCTTGAACAATTCGCATTTGCTTTTCTACAACATTATCTGCAATTTCTACGGTTTGACGACTAATTTCTTCTTTACGCTCACGCTGAGATTCTTCTTCCGTCACATCACGTAAAATTCCTAACAGTAAATGATATTCCTTATCATAAACAATCGTCTTATCTACATATTTGCCATATTCCGCAAGATATTCTCTCTTATCATGAATTGGTCTTCCCATATTTAATACCTTAATAAAGTCATTTGGATCTAATATACGTATGACCTGGTCTCCTAAAATATCCCCTGGATTACGTAAATTAAGCATTTTAAGTGCAGCTTGATTTACCTGCTGTACCTCTAGAGTTTCATTAAGTACAATTAATCCATTTGGTGTATTTCTAGAAATTGTGTCTGAAAAATTCTCAGCCTTTTCCTTCAGATATGGAAGGCACATTGAAATTTCTGCCTTACCCTGTAAAATCGCAATCGCCTTAGCTCTACAAGTATCATATCCACAAGAACCACAATTCAGCTCATCCTCTTTTTTCATTTTACCCATCTGACGAAGTGTTTCTTGGATTTCAGCATCGCTAGGAAGTGTTGTGCCACGATTAATCGTTAAGAAATGCTTCACAACCTCATTTGGTGTAGGCTGTGCTACCTCAAAATCCTCTTTTCCTGCATAATCGGATACAGATAAATAATCCTTAACTGGAGACCTATGGAATTTTTCCATTACAGGTCCTCCAACACAGCTACCGACACATGCAGACATTTCGATGAAGCAGTTATGTACATTTCCTGCCTCAATATCCTTAAGTGCAGCCATACAGTTTTCAACACCATCGATAGCCATATAGCTATAGTTTGGATTTGCCTTAGCCATAGTCTTTAAAATTCCACCTGTCGTCGGGAAGAATCTTGCAAGACTCTTTTCATTTTTATCCTTTTTCTTTTCTAGAGAAATCCTTTCGTTATTTAACCATGCCGTAAGCTCATCAAAGGTTAAAACAGCATCGACAATGTCCCCATACTTCTGAGCCTCATCCTTCTTTGCAACACAAGGCCCAATAAATACAGTTTTCGCATTTGGAATTCTCTTTTTAATATCTATACAATGCGCCTGCATTGGAGATAAAACATCAGCAAGATAAGGAAGTAAATTTGGATAATACTTCTGAATAAGTAAATTAATGGAATGGCAGCAAGAGCTAATAAGAATATCTCTTTTCCCTTCATTAATCAGTCTATCATATTCCTTTTTAACAATCGTTGCACCAATTGCCGTTTCCTCTACATCATAGAATCCTAGCTTTTTTAATGCATCACGCATAGAATCTATACCTACACCCTCGTAATTTGCAACAAAGGAAGGTGCTAAGCTAACAACCACAGGGTCTCCACTTTGAAGTAAGACTCTAACCTTTTCCGTTTCATCGACGATTTGCTTTGCATCCTGTGGACAAACGACAAAGCACTGACCACATAAAATACATTCATCACTGATAATATATGCCTGATTTCCTGAAAAACGAATCGATTTTACAGGACAATGACGAATACACTTATAACAGTTTTTACAATTTGATTTTTTAAGAGTTAGACATTCCATTATATTTCGCCCTTTCCTTTTCTAAAGCCACCATTACCTTTTCCTTGAAAAATGCATCAAAGGTTTCTGGTGTAATGCCAGTAAAAATATCATCATCTATTGTTATTGTAACGCCTACACGATTACACTTATTTGAACAAAATCTTCCTGTTAAGATAATCTCATTATCTAGTTTATTTTCTTGAATTGTCTTTTGAAAAAGCTCAACTAATTTTTCAGATCCCTTAAGATAGCAACTGGAGCCTACACAAATTTGAACAATCATTTTACATCACTCTCGCTAGTACTTCAGTATTAAAGAATTCCATTACTGTATCTGGCTTAACGGAATAGAATTGATCCTCTACCATAACCGATACACCTTGCTGGCATTTGCCTAAGCAAAATATACCAACAAGCTCCACCTTATCCTCAAGCTTATTTTCCTTAATTAATCTTTGAAGCTCTTCAACCACTCTTCTTGAACCCTTAATATGGCATGAGGAACCAATACATACTGTAATTTTCATAATACCTACTCCTTTATCCTAATTTATATACATACTATAACAGAAAGATATACCGTTATTGAAATATCCATAATAAAAAGGAAGTAATCCTATATTCGATGCTTAAGATTTCTGAATATAGTTACAACCTGCTATAGAAAACTGTATTTCAGTTTCACGCCTTTATCTTTTCGTATGTAATTCATATTTAAAGCTTATTCCATAATTAAGTGTACGAAATAAGCTCTAAATCCTTTTATATAGTCTTTCATACGACTTTTTGGCAAATAAATTATAACAAATGTTGTGTATAAATTCAATGATTCCGTGCTCTTTTAAAGTTACATATAGCTTTAGAAAAAGCATTAGACCGTTGTCATCTTTAAAACTAAAAAACAAAGGATTCTAAATGTATGCTATTTTATTTTTCATACTATAGGTCCCAAATAAACCCTAGACATCATAATGGAATTTCAAAAAAATAAAGGACACTTTTTCATGCCCTTGTATTTTATATAATTCTCTTTCTAATTTTACCTATTAGAATACATAAAATTAATACAACTAAATTAATAATTACAATAATACTTCCTGCAGGAGTATCAATATAGTAATTTAAGATTAAACCTAAAAAACAGCAAAGAATGGAAATGATAACGCTTGAAATTATGACACTCTTATAGGTTTTAAAGATTTGTCTTGCAGAAACTGTTGGGAAAATAATTAAGGAAGATATTAATAATGCTCCCATAACCTTCATGCCTATAACTACAGTTAAGGCACATAAAATGGAAATAATGATAGAATAGAATTCACTATGCTTACTTGTCGATTTAAAGAAGGTTTCATCAAAGGTTAATGCAAATATCTTATTATATAATACTATAAATGTACCAATGACAATAATACTTAATACGACACTTAGGATTAATTCTTCTTTAGTAATTCCTAAAATACTACCATATAGGTATCCTTCAATATCGACATTCGTACCCTGTGTATGAATTACGGTATATCCTATCGCAAGTGATGATGCAGCAAGAATACCAATGGCGGCATCTCCATGTATTTTATTCTTTTCTGTAAGCTTTAATATCAATACAGCAGCAACAATTACAAGAGGCATAGCTAGGGCCAGTGGTGCCCAATTTAATGCGCTTGCAATAGCGGCAGCACCAAAGCCAACATGAGATAAGCCATCTCCAATCATAGAATTTTTCTTAAGTACCATAGATACACCCAAAAGTGCAGCACATATAGATATCGCACCCCCGACAACAAAGGCATAAACCATAAATTTATAGGAGAACATCTCGAAAATATTGAATATCATAGATTGGCCTCCAAATAATCATCGGTTTTACCAAAATAATAACCATCCTGGGATAAAGCTAACACCTTATTTCCGATTAAGGAATCATTATCTATATCATGTGTAATCATAAGAATCGTTATATTATGACCTTCATTTAAATGCTTTAGGGTCGTATAGAATTCACTTTTTGATTTTTGATCTAGATTGTTACTAGGCTCATCTAAAATTAATAGATTTTCTGTTGCACATAGACTTCTTGCAAGCAATACCTTTTGTCTTTGTCCTCCAGAAAGCTGAGAAAAGATCTTTTTCTTTAAATCTGTAATCTTTAGAATTTCCATAATTTCTAAAGCCTTTTTCTTTTCATTTTTATTATAAAAAGGACGAATTCCAACCTTATTGATAAAGCCAGACATGATAACTTCTAAAACTGAGGCAGGGAAATTCGGATCCACTCTAGTTTCTTGTGGCATATATCCTATGTTATCTATATGATATGTAATCTTACCTTCTATAGGCTTAATCAGTCCAAGCATTCCCTTAACCAATGTAGATTTGCCAACGCCATTAGAGCCTAAGACGATGATAAAATCCTTTTCCTCTATCTGAAATGAAATATCATGAAGAACTGCTTGTCTTTCGTATCCAAGTGATAAATGCTCTACCTCAACTAGCATGGGAACTCCTCCTTTTTTAATTTAGAGCTAATCTTAATGCCTCTACATTCTTTTTCATAAAATCTAGATATGTATAGCCCTTTTTATAATCATCCTTTGTAATATTTTGCATAGAATAGAAGGTTAAAATTTCAATACTTGGTCCATCATAACCATTCTTTTTTTCTTTTTCAATTTCCTCTTTAATTGTTCTTGCAACCGTTGAAGATGACATTTCAACGACAAAAACATAAGAAAGATGCTTTTTCTTCACCTGATTTGTTAAAGATACAATTACCTTACTTGATGCATCCTTATTCGATGAGCATCCCATAAATGCTGCATCATAATTTATTCCATACTCTTTTACAAAATATAGAAATGGGAATCTATCGCCAAAGCATAAAAAGTTCGTTTTTGCATTTGAAACAATATCCTTAATTTCTTCGTCCATCGTATTTAGGGATGTAATATATGCATTCGTATTTCTGATATACTTATCCTTATTACTAGAATCAATTTCACATAAGGCATCACAAATAGCCTTTACTATAATACTCGCATTCGTAATCGATGTCCATACGTGAGAATCGTATTCTACCTTATCTATTGCATCCTCTTCTTCTAGTTCATCTTCAGCAGAGGTAGGCTTTTCTTCACCAAGTAAGGAAACGCCCGCATTTCTTAAGCAATCAAACATATTTATAATCTTTAATTCCTTTGGAGCACTAGATAGAATTTCCTCTTCAACCCACTTGCTATCATCTTCTCCACCTACATATATAAATACTTTTGCTTTTAATACATTCTTTATATCTACTGCAGATGGACTATAGTTGTGAATATCTACGCCAGGCTTAACTAACATATCTGCTTCCATAGTAGAATCTTTAAGAACTGCCTTTGCAAAATCAGCCCCTGGATATATTGTAGATATAACATCCAAGCTTTTTCCTCCACAGGATGTTAAGGCTAAAACAAATAAAAACATACAACTTAAAAACACAAAGCTAAATTTCTTCATCATAAATATATAAACCTCTCCCCACATTTCTTGCAAACACCGCTGATATATGTATTTTGTGGTTCTATCATAAAGCCAAGATTCTCCTTCACCATAGAAACAAAATCCTCACTTTCCCCATTGCCTAAAGCAATTACCATACCACATTTCTTACATTCAAAATGAAAATGAGTTAAGCATTTTTTTGATTCTACATATTGATATGTAGCATATTTTTGATTCGATGCCTGATGCTTTAATAGCATTCCCTTATCTACCATTTTTAGAATATTTCTATAAACCGTAGCTAAATTAATGTCATAACCAGACTCTTTTATATCGTTATAAACCTCTTGCACACTAAAGCTTGTATTCTTATGTTTTTTTAGGAATTCTATTATATATTCCTTTGGCTTTGTTTTATAATCCTTTTCCATAATATCACCTTTTGCAAATCATTTGCAAATTTATTATACGCCTCTTTTTTTCTAAGTCAAGAAAAAATACCGCAAACGCGGTATTATTCGACACTCTTTAAGGACTCTACCATTTTTACTCCTCTAATCCTTAAGGACAGTAGCATATTTATAGCTATTGCGACACCAAAGGTTAATAGGAAGGCAAGAATATAGGTCTTAAAATATATATGGTATAAATAGGAAACTAAGGATACTATATTATTCTCTAGCACGAGTAGCATAAATGGATATCCTAAAATTAATCCTATAACTACACCTGCGAACGTCAAGGATAAGGATTCAATAAGTAGAGATCTTACGATTTCCATTTGATTAAAGCCTAAAACCTTTAAGGTTGCAATATCCCTGCTTCTTTCTTTAAAATTCATTAAGGATAAATTATAAATGACAACAATACCTAAAAGTATAGCAAATATTTTAACCGCATTTGTCATTACAGAAATACCACTCATTAGGTTTTCGGTCATTTCAACCCAATGCGATGGGGTTCTTGCCTCATTGACATAGGATAAGCCTTCGAAATATTCTAAATATTCCTTCTCCTTTGTTTTATCACTTAATCCTATTTCTAATAATGTATATCTAAAGGTAGAACAATCCTTAAATATTTCATTGCCCTCATGTAAGATAATTCCATTGTAATAAAATGCTGGATAAATACTATCTACCTTAGCCTGATAATCGATAGAATTATAAGTAAAATGAACCATATCTCCAACATCAAGTCCTAAGGTTTCTGCAACATTTTTAGATACCATACAGGAATTGATGGGGAAATCCACCTTAACGGCTTCTCCCTCATTTGGGATGATATAAATCGTAGATGCCATTTTGCAACTACTATCCTTATAGGCCTCACTCGCTTGATGAATGGAATATTCATAATATTCCAATCCATCTAATTTAGCCACATCGGAATCTAATTCTTCCTTTGTTTTATAACTATTGAATACAATCGTTAAATCCGAGCTATAGAACAACCCTAAATCATTATCTATACCATAATTTAGAGTATCCTCAATACCAAAGCCAGAAACTAATAATGCAGTACAGCCAAGCACTCCTGCGATAACCATAATCGATTTACCTATATTTAAAGAAATATTACGGAATGCCATCTTAAGTGAAAAGAATTTTGTTTTCTTAAATTCTATTTTTTTCTTATGATTTTTTAAGCGAACTACCCTTGGTCTCATAGATTCTGATGGCTTTAGCATAATTTCTTTTCTTGCAATAATATAAGTAACAAGAATGCCAACACCGACAAATACAACCAACGTTAAAATACCATATAGCCATGGGAATTTATATGGTGCAGCTGGCAATTGATAAATAATACCATATTTTTTACCTAAGATCTTAGGCAATATCATTGGGCCTAAGACCTCGCCGATTACTGTACCGATTAAGACTAACGTCACGGTTAGACTCATATAATGCAGCATAATCATTCTTTTGGGTACACCTATAGCCTTAAGAGTACCGATTTGCGTTCTATCCTTTAATATCATTTGGGTTAGTGTAGTTAAAATAACTAATACACCAACTAAGAAAAAGAATAGGGGGAATACATAAGTAAAGTTTCTGGCCTGCTTGACATCATTGTCGATGACCATATAAAAGGGCATACCACTTCTTTGGCTTGTCATAAGTAAATTATTATTGCTTCCCTTTGCTAGAAAATATGCATCAATCTTATTTTTTAATTCTAGTGCATCACTATTTTTTGCTTTAATCACATATTGATTTGGATTCAGCATAGTCAATAAATAATTATAAATTAGATTGACTACATTATCCTTATAATTCTCTTCTAAAAGCTCTCTTGCAATTCTTTTTATTCTAGCCTCACTTATTAAAACAACACTATGATTATAGGATGCCTTCGTTATATTCTCAGGATAATCCATAGTGCCATCTATGGTTGTTGTAAGTGTTATGGAATCCTTAGCGAAAATATTCTCTTTGCCCTCTTTAACAAACTTGTTTAATAAAGCTGCATAAGCGCCTAAATTATAGCTTGATATATCAAAGGTAAACGAAAATTCATCACCTAAATTATATAAGATAGAATAGGAATCCGATAAGCTTATTAAATCATTATCTATATAAATAAAATCATCTATAGTGTTCTTTTCTGTATTTATTATTTTCCCGTAAGGCTTAGAAATCGTAGGGATTTCATCTACAACGGTAATAAAAAGAGAATGTGCACTAGATTCTGATGGGATATAGATTCTAGATTCCATAGAATCTCCATCACTTAAAAGAGCTTTTATATTATCATAGTCCTTTTCATCATAGCTTTTGGTCGTAACCCATAAATCCGCTAAATTGCCTTCCTCATACACTGTATTTACTTGAGATTCAAAAACATCCGCATTTGCATGTAAACCTACAAATAAGGTAACTGCAATAGCACCAATGACAATAATCGCAATAAATTGCATAAGGTTTTGTTTTATCGTTCTCACCATCATTTTATTTAATAATGAGAATGCCTTCTTTTTATTCATTACCAATCAACCTCCTCCGGCTTTATCGGATTTGGATTGATTTCATCGGAAATAATATTACCATCAGATATTCTAAATACCCTTTCTGCACACATAGCAATTTTTTGATTATGCGTAACAATGATAATGGTTTTATTATATTCCTTACCAATATCGTATAAAAGCTTTAAAATTGTCGCACCTGTCTTCTTATCTAAGGCTCCGGTAGGCTCATCACAAAGTAATAGCTCAGGGTTTTTCACTACCGCTCTTGCGATAGATACTCTTTGCTGCTCACCACCAGAAAGCTGGCTTGGGAAATTGTTCGCGCGCTTTTCTAGTCCTACTCTTTTTATAACATCTAAAGGATCTAGAGGATCCTTTGCAACGCTTGCCGCAAGCTCTACATTTTCTAAAGCAGTTAAATTCGGCATAAGGTTATAGAATTGAAAAACAAAGCCAATCGTTTGGCGTCGGAATAAGGATAACTCCTTATTATTAAATTTAGCGATATCGAATTCTCCTACCTTATAGGAGCCTCTTGTTGCATCATCCATACCACCTAATATATTTAATAATGTGGATTTACCTGCACCAGATGGGCCAAGAACTACCGCAAATGTACCCTCCTCTAGACTGAAGGAGATACCATTTAATGCCCTTACCTCATTTTCTTCGCCTTCATTATATATTTTTTCTAAATTTGAAACCTCAATACTCTTCATTTTTTTCACCTTTTCTATCTTTATCATTATACAATATAGGGCTCCTTTATAACAATAAAAATCTCAGATTTCTGAGATTTTTACAAAACTATTTTGCTAAAATTTTCCTATTAATCCTAAAATAAATTGTGAGAACTTACTTCCAGCTTCCCAAGCATCTGCTTCACATAATTGAGTTTGATAAGCTGTATAATTAGAACCGTCTGGATTTGGTGCAATATAATTTGCTAATGAATCATACATTTCAACATTACCATTATAAATAGCATCTTGATATTGCCATGCATGTCTCATTTCATGACCAATAGTATCTGCTAATCCTTTTAATGTCATATGCTCATCAGCACGCATATTAACGGTTAACGTATTACTATTAGGATCATACGAACCACAATCAGCAGTATTATTACTATAAACAATTCTAACCATTGGCTTTTCTTCAATTCCGTATTGATCTGCAGCTATGTCAGTAAGAACTTTAACAAGTTCTTCGTCCTCACCACGTTGCTTCCCTGAAACATTTTCTTTATACAATTGTTTTGTTTGCTCTTTTTTATTATTATAAAAAGAGTTCTTTACATCTGCCTTAGGATACAAACCGCTTACGTCTAATTTTTTATCTATTAAATCAAGGCCCTTATAGATAATCATTCCTGAAACTAAACAAGCACCAAAACCTACTAGTTTTCCTAGATTTTCATCATTAGATACTCTAGTGACAACTTTAGCAACATAGTTAGCGACAATTCCAGCACCAATTCCTGAAGCCAACGCTTTTGCAACTGTTGTAACAGAAGCACGAATAACATTGCCGGCTGTTTGGAACGCATTAAGTCCTTTTACTTTTGCAATATTTAAAGCTTTTGAAACAGGCATCATAATGTTAGAAACTAAAGTATTAGCGGCTCCCCAAATATGATAAATTAATGTTGCTGTTTGTTCATCAGGAATCAAACTTTTAAATACTGCTAACACTGGATTCTGAGATTCTGAGATATCCCCTTTTGCCCCATAATATACATCCTGGCATCCTGAAATCATATTTGATACGTTATAAATGATAGATGCTGTACCAGTAGTAATTACAATAGCAGAAACCGCAACAACACCAGCTTTACAAACACATACTACAGAAGCTACTGCACCTGCTGTAGCAAGACAAGAACCTATTGTTGAAATTAATCCATTTGTAACTCGGCCAGAGTCCATTGCGTTTTCAGAACCAAGAACATGAGATTTACCATCACTATCAACAGTTAAAAATTGATTCCCTTTTATAGATTTAATCTTGCTGAATAATCCTGTTTTTAAGCTAGAACTTATAAAATCAGAAACCTTTGATGAGCCACCAGAAGCAGTATCAGATAACTTATCCAGTGTTTTACCATCAAGAAGAAATACTGAAGATAAATCTCCCTCCATGTTTTCTTCGACATCAACTATTGCATTAACATTTGAGACTGCTCCATCAAAGCACTCACGATTATTTACATATAGTTCTTTTACTTCTCTTTCAGCATCTTCTGAAGAATAAATAACTTTATCATTATCGAAATCGTATAGTTCTACTGTTGAATCGTAATTACTTTCTTTATTAGCTTTTAATGTAATGTTAACAACATAATGATCAGACTGTGTATATTTGAAGTAAATGTTATTAAATATTCCACTAAAACTATCAATTGTTGCACACTCGTCAACAATAAATGATTGAGCATCTCCTCCATACGAATTAGTAGAAACTGCAATTAATCCACTTTGAACCATCTTATCAGTTATTTTTAATCCGTTATAATTTTCTGGCACCAATTGAACGAAACCACATGAGCATATTTTAGTTCCGTTTTCTTCAATAAAGGTGTCTCCTTTTGTAAATATTAATCCACCATAGATATTATCTTTATAATAAGCTGCGCCATTTAAAACGGTATATCCTCTAGCCCCTAAAACCGAACTTAAATAATAAGCAACAAATTGTTCAGTTAAATAGTTATTATCAATTACTAACGCATTTGTAAGATCAAACGAAGTGCCAGCACTTAAATCCTTAATAGGTTTGCCTGGATTTGATTGTGCGTATTGAATTTCATATGTTTTTGGAGTAGTTAAACCAACAATATACTCTTTTGCATCTCCAATTATCTCTCTAGCTTTAGCATTAGCTTTATTGTATCCATCAACAGTCCAATCTGCTGCTTCATTATAAAGCCAAATGGCACCACCTTTTGTTGTTCCATATAGTTCAACAATTTTATCTTTCGCTTTTCCAAATATATCTTCTGCTCCCGATAATATTGACTGACCTTTGTCTTTGATATCTTCCCATATTTCAGAGCCTTTTTCCTTAACATCGTCAAAGTTAAAACTACATCCGACCAAAGTAAAAAACAAAAGGAATGAAAGAACAGAACATAAAAATGATTTTAATATCCCACGATATTTCATTGTTTTAAACCCTCCTAAACTAAAGAATTAGTGAATAATGAACACGTAGCATACTGGATAGTTTCATAGTCTTTTCAACATATGATTCGTATTCATTTGCGTCGAATCTTTCTATAATAGGTTTTGAATCTTTTTGATACATCACAAAGCCTTGAGGAATTGAGTATTTGTCAAACAGCAAATGAGCCTCATAAATATCGTTTGTTTTATATTTTTTTAATATGATATCTTTTTTATAAAGTTCAACTGCATAATCATTGATTCCATATTCGAATAATAATATCTTCTCTTTGAAATCATTGTATTTACCCTCAACGATACGAATTGTATAATTGGAAGGATAATTATATTTTTTCACAAACGATTCATGGATTTCTGTCGTTCCAGAATTTTCTGGGAAATAATATATCATAAGTCCTTTTTTCATATCATGAAATACCATCGTATCAATGACAGATATCTCACTATTACATTTAGGACATTTGTGTTTTATCCAGGAATCATTTAGTATCTTAGATAAATCGCCATTTTCTTCCTGTAAATTATATGAACTATAGTGTTCATCTGAAAAATGATGGCCACAAACAGGACATACTAATTGAAGCGTTTTTTTCATATACGTCTTGCCTCCTAAACACTGCATTGTTTTATAGTTTAGTATATCAAAAAAAACTAAAATTACAATATTTCAGGCACTAATTTCAGGTACTAATTAACGTATTTTGCTAAAATAAACCACCTATAATAAAAGATGTGATTTCTAAAACCATAACACAAGCAAATATAATCCAAGTCTTTTTATCTAGCTTAAAGCTTCTCTTATATAATACATAAGCTAGATATGTACATAGTAAAATAATAATTGCGATAATAATATTTTGACAAGAGAATATCGTTGAAATCAAAAATACAGGAAGCATGATCTTATAACAAAACCAAGATTCACTTCTTTGTCCTGCATCTTCACTTTTAAATCCTAAGGACATAAAATATTGTCCTATGAATGCAAAAACGCCTAAGATTGAAAATATAATTAATGGCACATAATCCATGTTTATCTTATCATGAAATAAAATCATCTTTGTAAAATTCACTGAATAACTATAATAATTGAATAGAACAAAAGAATCGATATAATTCATATAGGCATTTGGGTGAATCATTTTCTCTAGCATTATGACTACTGGCCATAAAATAATCGTTGCCATTAAGGTACAAAGTATACCATCGATTACATTATTCGCTTTTGTAAAGAAGAATACCAAAATGGAATATACAACAAATCCTGAAACAAGTAACATTCCATAATACGCAAAGAATCC